>CAYOBX010000033.1:0-17732 GCA_964402245.1 uncultured Saprospiraceae bacterium
GATTGCTATGAGCATTATGGGAGAGATTATTATGGCTAAAAATAAATATAGGTAAATACTCAGGTGTCAGGGGCGAGGAGTCAGATACTATAACGAACTACAGCTTACATTCTTAAACCACTTCGACGAAAAAACAATTTGTAAGTAATTTGTTGAGTAAAATAATTACTTGAAAAGGTGCATCTTTTCCCAACATGATATATATTGTTTCAAAGTTCAGGGAAAAGGGAATTAAATAAAGTACTCATTATAGCGTAGTAATTTTTTCTTGTAAAGAAGCTTCAAAATTAAGGCATAGCAGAGCTACGGCTTCATTTTTAAGTTTTTTTGCAAGGAAAAAGAACAAGCTAGAATGGGTATATTATTTATTTCCTATTTCCTTACCCTATTAGGACCTACTTAGCACTATCACACAAACACTAACAATAAAAACATGAATAAAGCACAAACGGGTAGCATTTTAATAGCCGAACCTTTCATGGTAGATCCTAATTTTAAACGATCTGTTGTGGCAGTATGTGATTATACAGAGGAGGAAGGAACCGTAGGATTTGTCCTAAATAAACCATTGGGTTTACAAATTAATGAACTAATTACAGATTTTCCTTCGTTTGAGGCAGACGTTCATTTTGGAGGACCTGTACAAACAGACAGTATTCATTATGTTCATAATGTAGGGGAATTATTAGAAAATAGTACTAAAGTGATTGATGGTGTCTGGTGGGGTGGAGATTTTGAGAAATTAAAAATTTTAATCGGATCAGATATGATCCAGCCTCATAATATTCGTTTTTTTGTAGGATATTCTGGATGGTCTCCCGGCCAGTTGGAAGAAGAAATGGCCTATGGCTCTTGGGTTTTATCTGATCTGTATGCTAATTATCTTTTCAAGTCTAAGCCCAAGAAATTGTGGAAACAAGCATTGAAGAATATAGGCGATACCCATTCTGTTATAGCACAAATGCCGGATGCTGCTAACTGGAATTAAGAGGACAGACTTTTGATTGTTCTTGCTAGAACTGCCAGTTTTTTGAAAACTGGCAGTTCTGTCCAAATTATTAGGTTCTTTGACATTTTATGCAAAAATTGTCAATGAACCAATTATTATAACTTCCTACCTAATTATACGACTACAAGTTAAAATCTACTATTTTTGTTGCTCACCTAACCTTTTAGGCCAGATATATTGTTGTTATAAATTTGGAATGATTGTAGTCTTTTATTCTACAATTAACCATCAATTAAGAACCTACACCACTAATGGCACAAAAAGAATTCCTTTTCGAATTATTTGAAGAACATCGGCACAATAAGACAGTTCCTTCCCCGGAGTCTATATGTAATTTCATTAATGGATTGCTACAAATTCTTTTTCCTCAATTATCAGATAAACGGTACAAAGTAATGTCTGAGTTTGAGCAAGACTTTGCAGCAATGGAAATTGCATTAGCAGAGATATTAAATGGCTTGAACGGTGAACTTTCGAGTGAGCCTACTACAACGACCACCGCATTTTTCAAATCACTTCCTGCAACTAGAAGGCAATTAATAGGGGATGCTTCTGCTATGATGAGCGGCGATCCTGCTGCTACTAGTGAGACAGAAGTGATCCGTACCTACCCAGGTTTTTATGCAATAGCCGTTTATCGACTAGCCCATTTATTATTTCAATTAAAGGTTCCTTTAGTTCCAAGAGTATTGACAGAACATGCACATGGTCGCACAGGTATTGACATACATCCTGGTGCAACTATAGGATCAGAATTCTGTATAGATCATGGGACAGGAATCGTCATCGGTGGAACAGCTCATATAGGCAATAATGTAAAAATTTATCAAGGGGTTACCTTAGGTGCCTTGAGTGTCAAAAAAGAATTAGCACAGACTAAAAGACATCCTACGATTGAAGATAATGTAGTAATTTATGCTGGAGCTACCATCCTTGGTGGAAGGACAATAATTGGTCATGACAGTATGATTGGCGGTAATGTTTGGATTACGAAAAGTATTGACCCACATTCAAGAATCTATTTTGAAGGACTAGGGCAAAAAGCTACTATGGCTCGTAAAACAGTTTTGAAATAAAAATTACAGTAGTCAGAGGTCAGACCATTTCATTGTCAAGGGTCAGATTTATGATGTTGACAAGATCGGTCCTTTATTCTGAAATTCGGCAACAAGTATGTTTACTATCTTTCTTTAGAGGTAGCGGTTATATCAAAATATCAAAGCTACTGCTTGCCGATTGTCAAAATTACTCTCGTAATTTTGGTTATAGATCTGCCAGTTTTTGAAAAACTGGCAGATCTCGCACAAATCAATTTTCGTAGTAAATTTAATCTTATATTCCACGGTATTTGTCGAAGTACAAAATAAAAAAGAAATGGCATCATTAATTGACTTAGTAGGGAATACCCCATTAGTAGAAATTAAAAGACTTTTTAATAAGCCTGGTGTGAAAATATTTGGGAAATTAGAAGGAACCAACCCTGGAGGTAGTGTAAAAGATCGAGCAGCTTATAGCATGATTAAGGGCGCTATGGATAGAGGGGAATTGAAAAAAGGGATGAAATTAGTAGAAGCGACTAGCGGTAATACAGGTATTGCTCTCGCAATGATCGCTGCAAAATATGGTATTGAAATCACTTTAATTATGCCAGAAAATGCTACGGTTGAAAGAGTCCATACCATGAAGTCTTATGGGGCAGATGTCATCCTAACCCCTGCCGAAAAGACCATTGAATATTCTAGAGAGTATGCCACTTATTTAGTTGAACAAGGAGGGTATATCAATCTAAACCAGTTTGCCAATGAGGACAATTGGAAAGCCCATTATCGAACTACTGGTCCAGAAATTTGGAAAGATACCAATCAGACCATTACCCATTTTGTATCTTCTATGGGAACTACTGGAACTATTATGGGTACTTCTAGATTTTTAAAAGAACAAAATGAAACTATTCAAATAGTCGGAGTGCAACCTACTGATGGTTCTCGAGTACCGGGTATTAGAAGGTGGTCTCCAGAATTTTTGCCTAAAATATATGACCCAAAACGGGTAGACAAAATCATCGATGTATCTAGACAACAATCAATAGATATGATGAAACGATTAGCGAAAGAGGAAGGTATTTTTGCAGGTATGAGTAGTGGTGGGGCTATGACGGCTGCCATTCAATTAGCCAATACCTTAGAGGAAGGAATAATTGTTTCTATCATTTGTGATCGAGGAGATCGGTATTTGAGTAGTGGGATTTTTGGGTAGATATATTCCTTTAGAGTTGGCGATTTTGTTAGGGTTTTTTATGAAAAACCTAACAAAATCGCCAACTCTAAAAAACTATTTACTTCCGAGGCAATTGTTCATAAATAATCTTATTGGTCAAGAATCGTTCGTTTTCTTTATGCTGTAAGATATTAAAGAATTGTAGGGCATCAATATCATTATTAGGACCTTGATATCTAAGTTCTCCATCCATATTATTATCTCCTTGTAAATAGCCTTTTATAATAAAATTATAATTAGGGAAGCCATCGTCACTAATATTATCTGGGTGTAAAGCTATATCAAAAAATAGTTTTTCTTGATCTAACTCAGGACCTTGAAAGATTAACTTATTATCTCCGTTTGAGTTGCCTCCCCATAGGCATAGGGTCTCTCCTATTTGTACCATTGGATATTGACTAGACTTAGGGGTATCTTCTAAAACATAGCAAGACTCGCTATTTTTTGTAAAGTCAATCGTATTGAGACTATTTCTTTTTAATGGTATCGCCTCTTTTGTCATCACCCCTAAGTGATTTCTATGACGAACAGCCAGAAAATAATTATCCGCTGGAATATTAAATTGAACAGGTGAATCCCCATCTATATCTACAATATCTCCATCTCTTTGTATCAGTGCAGATCTAGTGCTGATTACCTTTGATGGATCATATTCCCATCGTAATTCAAGAAAAACCCAGTCCACTATAGCATCTGGACCTGTAGTTTCTAATACTGTCGCTGCTATTGTTTCTCCACCGCTACCTATCGGTGTAAATATAGGTGCTGTATTTGCGTAAATTGTCAATCCAGTATAAGGCTCCACTAAAGGAATTAAGTTTTTCACACGCAGTTTATCCTGCATTAGACCTTCATTAGAAAGCATCGCTCCTTGAAGAAATGCCTTGGATTGAAGCATAATCTGTTTTTCCGTATCTGTTATATTTTTTCTACAATCATTCACAAAAACAGTAACATATTCTTCAATAGTACAACCATTCTGATCCGTTACAGTCACTGTATAATCTGTAGTGACGGTAGGAGTTGCTACTGGAATATCTAAATTAAAATCATTCAAACTTTCTCTTGGTGACCACTCCCAGCTAACACCTCCATTCACTACTAATTGTGCGGAGCGTCCTTTACAAACAGTTTTATCTGGACAAGCAAATGCTATTGCTTCACAATTAGTAGGTATTGCACAATCCTCCACAAAAACTATTACTTGGTCTGTACCCGTACAACCATTTTCATCCGTTACCGTCACCGTATATTGAGTGGTAACCGTAGGAGCAGCAATTGGAATGTCTGATTCAAAATTCGTCAGACTTTCTCTTGGCGACCATTCCCAACTTACCCCACCACTAACTACTAATTGCGCAAATCCATCTTTACACATCGTCTTATCTGGACAAGCAAATACGACTACATTACAAGCTGGTGGTGTTGCACAATTTTCTACAATTACTTGAACTTGATCTGTCGCAGTGCAACCATTTTCATCTGTTGCAGTTACTGTATAAATGGTCGTTTCTAAAGGTCTAGCCAAAGGATTAAAAACAGTAGCTTGATTGAGGGAAGCACTTGGAGACCATTGATAAATACTCCCTCCTTTGGCTTCTAAAAGAACCGCTTCTTCTTGACATACTCGCTGAAAGGCTCCCGCAGATACTGTAAAATCTTTACAATTCTGGATAGTAAGGCTAAGGATACTTTCATCATCTTCTAATGGCCGATTGGGTTCATTCGTAGACGAAGTGCTTGAGTCCTTATCCTGAGCAAGGGTACCATCAGCATAATGCATAGCAGTAATTTCTGTTAAAATATCTGATGTGGAGAATCCTTGTATGGTTGGTTCGATTCTCAATCTCAAATTAATGGTATTGGAGTTTCCAGGTTGTAAGGGATTAGAAATCAGAAACGATGCGGTCTTACTTAAAGTCCATCCATTATTACCTTGACTCAAAGGGCTAATCCCTTCTGGTAAGCGACTAACTATTTGTATCGTATGCATCGGCACTGTTCCTTCGTTCAATACAATAATTTCATACTCGACGGTATCTCCAATAGCAACCGTTGCATTTTGACTAGTAGACAATTGTGTATGAAGGGATAGATCTGCACAATTTTCTGTAACTAGCATTAGAACACTAGTACTATCACATCCATCATTAGCAGTATAATTTTTTGTATAAGTACCTGCTGCTGTGAGTATTTGATCCTCAAACTCATAGCTTGTTCCAATACAAATCGTATCTGTTATTTCGGTTCTAATGGCTGGAACAATTACAAGATCTAAATTCACTATACTATCACAACCTGTAGTCGCTATTAAAGTAGTCCTATATTGCCCACTTTCTATTAGGGATTGTCCATTAAAATTATAGGAATTACCTGCACAAATTTGCTTACTGATATTGGTAGTAAGGGTTTGTTCTACAAAAACAGTTACACAATCTGAATTAGAACATCCATCCTCCCCTACTACATCCACACAATAAGTAGTTGCCTGTGAAGGGCTTACTGTTAGTATTGATTCGTTACTTAAAAATGTCCCATCTGATGTGGTCCATTTAAAATCCCCAACACTATTAGTTGATAAATTTGTTGTTGTACCTAAACAAATAAATTGATCTTCACCAAGATCAATAGCAGGATTTTTCTGTACATTCACAGTTACTGTAGTTGAGACAGAACAGCCAGTTATTTCATGAATTGTTAGAAGATATACAGTTGTTTCTTGAGGACTAGCTATTGGATTATTACAATCATAACAACTCAATTCATTTTGTAGTCCCCATTCATAAGTAGCCAAATCTGATCCACCTATTGCTTCTAATACGATACTATCTCCTTCACAAATTGTAACTCGTTGTCCTGCAATCAATACAAATGGGCAAGGGTCAAAATAGATTGTTTCAAAATCTATATCATCTTCAAATTCTTCTTCCTCAGTGGAATTATTATTTGGTGAAGAGTCAAAGTCTGCAATAAAGATCCCTCTCTCATCTGTCACGCCAGAAATCTCTGCATAGTTGCTAATAAATCCTTCTGTTGGATCTATCAAATCTAAATAGATCGGAACACAAACTATATCGCCTGTTTCTAAAGGACCATCTATTGTATAGATGGCATTATTGTTAGTCAATAATGTCCAGCCCCTATTATTATTTGAACTAAGACTTAAACCAGCTGGAATATGATCTGTAATTTCAATATTATAGGCAGGAGAGATTCCTTCATTTTCAATACAGATTTCATAGTGAATCGTTTCTCCAATACGAACAGTATCTGATTGATCCACTGCTAGATCTTTCTGTAAGGATAGATCTACACAAGGTACTGTACTTAATTGTAAGGTGACAATACTATCACAACCTGTACTACTTTGTAGTGTATCTATATAAGTACCACTAGCGGTTAATTCTTGTCCATCAAAAGCATAAAAGCTACCATCGCATATTTGTTCTTGAAGGTTAGTTCTTAAAGTTTCTTTTACAAATACAGTAATACAGTCTGTAACAGTGCAACCAAATTCATCCATAATAGTCAAACAATAATCAGTTGTATTTAATGGGGCGACAGAAGGATTAACTATAGGCGCTATTAAACTAGAATCAGAAGCCGTCCATTCATAAGAAGTTGCTGTTATATTTGGTCCTAAAGTAATAGTCGTTCCACTACATATATTTTTATCTACGCCCATATTAAGTACTGGCGGAGCATGTACTTTTACGCGAGAAAAATTAGACGCTTCACAACCCGTTATTTCTTTAATTGTTAAAACATATAGAGTAGTAGTATCTGGACTAACAAAAGGTTTGGGACAATCTGTACAACTTAATTCTCCAGCTCCTCCCCATTGATAAGTAGCATTGGCTGAGCCTCCAAAACCTTCTAACTGAATAGTATCTCCTTCACAAATATCAATATCAAAAGAACCAACTATAACAGATGGACAGGGATCAAAAAAGACGGGTATAAAATCTATATCATCTTCAAATTCATTATCAATCACATCACTAGGAGAGGAATCAAAATCTGCAATAAAAATGCCTCTTTCATCTGTTACTCCTGATATTTCCGCATAATTATTGATCGTCTGTGTACTAGGATCTAATAAATTTAAATGAATAGGGATACATTGTTGTTGCCCACCAGTTAATGGACCAGGAATCGTATAAATAGCATCGCTGTTTGAAGTCAATGTCCATCCAATATTATCTGGATCAAGAAACATTCCTTGTGGCAAATGATCTGTTATTTCGATATTATAAGCAGGGGAAACCCCTTCATTATTAATACAAATGTTATAGCTAATATTATCGCCAAGGCGTACTGTATCAGATTGATCTGGTGCTAAATCTTTTTGCAAGGCAAGATCAACACAAGGCTCTGTTGATAAATTCAAAGTAACAATACTATCACATCCAGTAGTACTTATTAGTGTATCTATATAAACACCTCCAGTAGATAATTGCTGTCCATTGAAATCATAGAAAGTACCCATACAAATCTGCTCTTCTAAAGTTGTACTCAATTCCTCCCTTACATTCACTGAAGTGCAATCCGAAACAGTACAAGAAAAAGCATCTGTAATAGTCACACAGTAAGTTGCCGTATTTAAGGGCATCACTGAAGGACTAGCGACATTATTTACGATACTACCATCTGAAGCAGTCCATTGATAAGTAGTTGCTCCTGCACCCGCATTCAAGGTAATCGCATTTCCACTACAAATATTTTTTCCAGGCCCAAGATCGAGTTCTGGTGGATTATGTACGATTACTCTAGAAAAATTAGAAGCGGAACACCCTGTTACTTCCTGTATTGTCAATACATAGGTAGTTGCTGTATCTGGACTTACAAAAGGATTGGGACAATCTGTACAACTTAAATAACCTGCTCCATTCCAAAGATAAGTTGCTCCAACAGAGCCACCAAAACCAATTAATTGTATCGTATCTCCCATACAAATATCAATACTGAAAGAACCAACAATTACAGAAGGGCATGGATTAAAAATAACAGGCACAAAGTCAATATCATCTTCTTGACTATTCGTCAAATCTCCACCAGGGACAGAATCAAAATCTTCAATAAAGACACCACTTGCATCTGTTACTTCTGAAATTTCTGCATAATTATTAATCGTCTCTGTACTTGGGTCTAATAAGTTTAGTTGGATAGGTACACAAATTCGCTGTCCAATAGTAAGTGGTCCTGGAATCGTATAGGTTGCCTTATTATTTGGTGCTAGCGTCCATCCAATAGAATTAGGATCTAAGACCATCCCTTGTGGCAAATGATCCGTTATTTCGATATTATAGGCAGGAGTAATATTTTCATTATTAACACAAATTTCATAATGTATGGTCTCTCCTAAACGAACCGTGTCAGATTGGGTAGCTGCTAAATCTTTTCTCAAAGCTAAATCTATACAAGGAATCAAAGTCAAGTCTAAGGTGACTATACTATCACAACCCAAACTACTAATCAATTGAGAAGTATAGGTTCCTGCTGTTGTATAATTAATACCATTAAATAAATAACTACTACCTTGACAAATGGTATCTAGTATTGTGGTAACTGCATTTGGGATGGAGACAATATTTAAAGTAAATATACTATCGCAGTTGGTAATACTTGACAAAGTATCTTGATAAATACCAGTTGAAGAATACACTTTATTATTGAATGTATAACTATTACCTTGACAAATGCTTTGATGAATGGTTGTAGCATAATTATCCCCTATCACTAAATTTAAAGTAATGGTGCTATCACAACCATTTGAACTTAAAATAGTAGTAGAATAAGTTCCTGTTGAAGAGTAAGCAATATTATTAAATAAATAATCTCCTCCTTCACAAATCGTTTCATTAAGTATGGTGGTTTCCATTGGATGCACCATCAAATTCAAAGTAACGATGCTATCACAACCCTTTGTCGTTAACAGATTCGACACATATGCTCCTGATGAGTTATAACTGGTCCCATTAAAAAAATAGCTAGTATTCGCACAGATCTCTTCATTTAGAATAGTCGTTTCTAAGGGATTCACCATCAAGTTTAAGATCACTGTACTATCGCAACCCCTACTTGTTAACAAGTTCGCCATATACGTTCCTGTTGCATTATAGTTCATTCCATTGAATAGATAGCTGTCATTATCACAGACCATTTCAGATAAGGTCATTGTTACTCTAGGCGCTACAGTTAAATTTAAGATCACTGTACTATCGCAGCCCTCACTTGTTGTCAAGTTCGCTGTATAGGTGCCTGTCGTATTATAGCTGATCCCATTAAATACATAATTACTATTATCACAGATCTCTTCATTCAGCGTCGTGCTTATTGTCGGACTTACTGTCAAATTTAAAGTAACGGTACTATCACAGCCTTCACTTGTTGACAAATTCGCTGTATAGGTGCCTGTCGTATTATAACTAGTTCCATTAAATGCATAACTGCTATTGTTGCAGATTGCTTCATTCAGTATCGTGGTCTTGGTCGGTTCAATTGTTAGATTTAAAGTAACTATACTATCACAACCATTTACTCCTAACAAATTTGCGCTATAGGTTCCTCCAGAGGTAGGAGTGGTTCCATTAAAAATATAATTATCTCCATCACAAATGGTATCATTAAGCGTCACTCTTTCCGTCGGAATTATTGTTAAGTCTAAGGTTATAATACTGTCACAGCCAGATATGTTGCTTAAAGTGTCTTTATAAGTACCACTTGCAATAAGCGATTGATTATTAAAAAAGACACTAGTTCCTTCGCAAACAGCTAGACCAGATGTGCTAGAAAGGACGATCCCTAAATAATCACAAGGGTTAAAAGGATCAGTACCATCGATAATTTCTTGTTCATTAGAAACTCCATCTCCATCTCCATCACAATCAGAGGTGCCACAAATATTTACAAATACAGTATCTAAAACCATCTCCCCAAGACCATTAGTAACAGTATAGAATATGGAATCTACCCCCATAGCACTGGAATTTGCAGATACAATAAGAGTACTATCAGAAGAATTATAGGTAAAACCATAATTAATTGGATTCCTGACTAGAGCCCCTGATACCCAGACTAAATCCCCATCTGGATCTATATTATTCGCTAGTAAATTAACGGTGGTCAATGCATTTGTTGTTAAATTAATATATTCATTTCCTTGAGATGGATAATTTACAGGAATCACCGTTATAAAGATACTATCGCTATTAAATCTGATAGGGTTACCGTCATCCTTAACGGTATAAAAAGCAGTGTCAATTCCACTGAAGTTTGCAGGAGGTATATAGGTCATCATACTATCAACAGAAGTATAACTTATTACTCCACCTTGACTTGTAGCCGCATTTAACGAATTGAGTGTAACAATATCTCCGTCTAAATCAGTATTATTTAAAAGAACATTGACACTTGTAGAAACATCCTCATTAGTACTTATGTGTTCGTTCCCTTGAGTGGGGGCGTTCGGATTTGTAGGGATGCCTCTTAGGATAATAGAAGAATTTCTATAAGGGATATTAGTAACAGTATTAGGTACAGTTAAAACGGTTTGAGTACCGATAGTAGATATGGGGGCATCTATAATAGAGATCGACTTTCCATGTGCACTAAAATCACTTACCTGACTGTAACCAAATGGCATACTCAATAGCATACCCGCACCATTTCCTCTAAGTATCCGAAGAATCTTAGAAGGTAAGTAAGTAGTAAAAGTAGATGGAGCTACATTATAAGGAGATAAAGGAGATGTATGACTTTGATTCTCTATGGGATTGTTTGAATCAACTCCGGAATAACGGACTATTTGAGCAAAAGCCTTTCCATTACCAAGAAGTGAGAAAGTATAAGAAGAAGGTTCAGAACTTCCCATTACTTTATAAAAAATAGCCGACGTACCTTCATTAACTATAGCAGCACCTTCGTCCATTTTTGTCCATCCAGAAGGTGTACTAAATGTCCCAGAAGAAATATAATCAAGAGAGATTACTACCAATAAAAATTCTCCACTTGCTGTGCCTGTAGGTTTATTAAGCGTAATAGAAGATCCAGAACTAATTTGATTAGAAGAACTAGTCTCAAAGGTTTGCGAAAAGGCAGATATAGACAATAATAGGATAGTAGTAATCAGTGCAATTACCTTACTACCATTAGAATTGGTAATTAGTTTCTGTATTTTGTAAGCAGGTTTTAGCATATGCTCGACTCTAGAGGCAACTATTACTTAGTTTGTAGACCTTAGTATTTACGCTCTCTATTATCTGTTAACAATTGAAAATCAAAGTATTAGTAATAAAAATAGGGGAATTAGAACCGGAGGGGAGGTTAGAAAAGTACCTATAATGAATACTGAACAGTTCTAACAATTAATACTGTGCAAAAATCTACCCAAATAAATTGTTACAAGGCAAAAATGTGGTGAGAAGAGAAAAGAAAGATTATTCCAAATCAAGTAATAGGTAAGGAGGGGGGCGCTCCGCGCTGCGCCAAAATAGTGGGCTTGGCAGCTTCACCACCAAGCCTTCCATATAATTTTTTTAGAATAACTCTAATTAGAAAAGCCTATCATACTGATGTATAATAGGCTTTTATATTTGAGAATAGACAATTATTTAACGCTCATTTCTTTTCTAATTTTATTCAAAGCAGACCCCATACTTACCCAATCAATTTGAGCTTGATTATAAGTATGATTTACTTCAAATTTATCAGAAGTACCATCAGAATGATCTAATTTAACCGTTAAAGTCTTGCCTGGCGCAAAATCCTTAAAGTTAGTGATAGATACATAATCATCTTGACGAACCTTATCGTAATCTGCAGGATTTTTGAAAGTCAATGCTAACATTCCCTGTTTCTTCAAATTCGTTTCGTGAATCCGAGCAAAAGATTTAACAATGACAGCATTTACGCCCAAGAATCTAGGTTCCATTGCAGCATGTTCTCTAGAAGAACCTTCTCCTAAATTTTCTTCGCCAAATACTACAGAGCCAATCTTGTTATCTCTATAATAAATAGCTGTAGTAGGAACTGCTCCATACTTACCTGTCTCAACATTTAATACCTTATTGGTTTCTCCATTAAAAGCATTAATGGCACCGATATAGCAATTTTGAGAAATGTTCTCTAAGTGTCCTCTAAATTTCAACCAAGGTCCAGCCATAGAAATGTGATCTGTAGTACACTTACCCTTTGCCTTAATTAATACCCGCATTTTCTTTACTTTAGCTGCTGATAATTTCTTAAAAGGCTTTAATAATTGTAGACGATCAGATCCTTTTGCTACGGTCACCTTCACTTTACTACCATCTTCTATTGGAGGTATAAAACCAGCATCTTCTACATCAAAACCTTTAGGAGGTAATTCCACCCCTACTGGAGGTTTTAATTTAAATTTCCTGCCATTGCCACCTACTAATTTATCCTTTAAAGGATTGAAGCACATGTCTCCAGCCATTGCCATTGCTGTTACAATTTCAGGAGAAGCTACAAATCCATGCGTATTAGGATTCCCATCATTCCGCTTAGCAAAGTTTCTATTAAAAGAAGTAATGATAGAGTTCTTACGATTTGGATCATCTGTATGTCTAGCCCACTGACCAATGCATGGTCCACAAGCATTCGCCAAAACAACGCCGCCAATCTTTTCAAAATCATCTAAAATTCCATCTCTTTCAACCGTATATCTAATTTGCTCAGAGCCTGGTGTAATGGTAAATTCTGAAGCTACTTTAAGACCTTTCTTTGCCGCTTGTTGTGCCAAAGAAGCCGCTCTAGTCAAATCTTCATAAGAAGAGTTCGTACAAGAACCGATCAAGCCTACTTCCAACTTTTGTGGGTAGCCCTTCTCTTTTACGATCTTTCCAAATTCAGAAATTGGATAAGCTGCATCTGGTGTATAAGGACCATTGATATGCGGCTCTAATTTTGATAAGTTGATTTCAATAACTTGATCGAAATAATCTTTTGGTTTTTTATACACTTCTGGATCACCTGTTAAGTGTTCTTTTACAGCATCCGCTAATTTAGCCACATCTGCTCTACCTGTTGCTTTTAGGTAACGCTTCATAGAAGTATCATAGCCAAAAGTAGAAGTAGTTGCGCCAATCTCTGCACCCATATTACCGATTGTACCTTTACCTGTACAAGATAATCTTCTAGCACCAGGGCCAAAATATTCAACAATTGCACCAGTACCACCTTTTACTGTAAGGATACCCGCAACTTTAAGGATCACATCCTTTGCAGACGCCCAACCATCTAAGGTACCCGTTAATTTAACGCCAATAACTTTAGGCATTTTTAATTCCCAAGGCATATCTGCCATTACATCTACCGCATCCGCACCACCTACTCCAATTGCTAACATACCCAATCCTGCACCATTTGGTGTATGAGAATCGGTACCAATCATCATTCCACCAGGAAATGCATAATTCTCCAATACGATTTGGTGAATAATACCTGCACCTGGTTTCCAAAAACCAATACCATATTTATTAGAGACAGAAGCCAAGAAGTCATAGACTTCTTTGTTCGTTGTATTCGCAATTTTTAAATCTTTTTTTGCACCTACTTTAGCTTGTATCAAGTGGTCACAGTGTACCGTTGAAGGAACGGCTACTTGTGGCTTTCCAGCCATCATAAATTGTAACAATGCCATTTGTGCAGTGGCATCCTGCATAGCTACTCTATCGGGAGCAAAGAAAACATAATCCTTGCCTCTTCCGTATTTCTTTAGACGAGATTCCTTGTGAAGGTGAGCGTACAATATTTTCTCCGTCAACGTAAGTGGACGACCAAGCTTTTTTCTTGCAGCTGCCACTTTCTTTGGAAGTGCATCGTAAAAAGCTTTGATCATTTCAATATCAAAAGCCATAAGCTAATAAGTTTGTGTGTTGTGAATGAAAAGAAAATTGACTATTATCTTGAAGGTATAAATATAATAATTTTCAAATACTTTTAAGATTCTACTGAAAAAATGGTTCAAGACAGCATTTTTTAAAATAGTAGCAATATATTTTTAATTAACAATCAAGTTTTTATAAATTTTAAAAGGTGTCATCTTATAGGAAGAGAATCCTTTGCCAGTGAAAGCCTTTTAATTTTTGAAAAACAGATTAATCATTTTTAGGTTCCTATAAGTTTTACTTATAAACATGATCCCTTCATCTATCTCCAAAAAGAAAAGGTAAAGGTACAATATTTGGTATATCTTGCACAGTTTTACAACAGACTTGTTATGATTTCGAACGAGTCTAAATAAACAATCAAAATTTCTAACTTTAATAGACTTGTGCCTAAGTAACGAGACATAAACTAAATGTATGTTTTTGACTCGTTAAGTAAGGACAAAATAATAATTTAATATATGATTTTTCATATACTAATTTATTATCTAAGGGCAAGTCTTATATAGTACGCTAGTTCGATGAATAGTTACAAAAAAATAGTAGTAAAGGTTGGTACAAATGTTTTGACCAGAACAGATGGTATTTTAGATTTTACCGCAATTAGTCATTTAGTGGATCAAATTGTTGCTTTAAAAAAAGAAGGAGTCGCAGTAATATTAGTTTCCTCTGGTGCTGTTGGAGCTGGTAAAGCTACGGTAAAATTATCCAAAAATTTAAACAAGATCATACAGCGGCAAGTCTATTCTTCTGTGGGACAGGTTCGTTTAATGAACACCTACACGAATTTATTCGGCAATTATCAAATTCATTGCGGACAAGTTTTAGCCACTAAAGAGGACTTTAGAGATCGAACCCATTATCTAAATATGAAAAATTGCTTCCAAGCTTTATTAAGAGATAATGTGATTCCAATAGTCAATGAAAATGATGTGATCTCCGTCAATGAATTGATGTTTACTGATAATGATGAACTCGCTGGTCTAATAGCTTCTATGATTAATGCCGATGCTTTATTAATATTAAGTACAGTTGATGGTATTTTAGATGGGCATCCTGATGAACCAAGTAGTCAAACTATTAAAGAAATTGATCCTGATGATAAACAAATTCAGAAGGTAATATTACCTTCTAAATCTTCTTTTGGTAGGGGTGGAATGGCTACTAAATTTAATATGGCAAAGAAGGTGTCTAAATTAGGCATTACCACTTTTATTGCTAATGGTAAACGACCTAATATTATTTTGGATATTTATAAAGGAGATTTTATTGGTACTAAAATCCTCCCAAAAAAGAATGCATCTAATATTAAAAAATGGATGGCCTTCAATGAAGTGGCTGAAAAAGGAATAGTTTATATTAATGATGGTGCTGTAGAGGCTTTGTGCTCTACTGCAAAAATCACTAGCTTACTTCCTATCGGAATTATAAAAATTGAGGGTGTTTTTAAAAAAGGAGATATTGTAAAAATTGTAGATAAGGAAGGAACGGCCCTTGGTATAGGTATTACTCAATATGGGGTAGAAAAAGCGCAAGAATTATTAGGAAAAAAAGGAAAGAAGGCGCTTATTCATTATGATTATCTGGTACTCGAATAATAGAGCAAAAGGAGTTTTTCTAAAGGCTGTCTAAAAGTAAATTTTGCAAGCAAAATAATGTATTTGAACGCAGAGACGCAAAGGTGCAGAAAACATATATGACTCTGCATCTCTGCGTTCAATTATGTTGTTTGTCGCTATTTTTGAGAAGTTAGACTGCTAGCTATACTATAAAGTACGCTCTAATCTATAACCAGTTCTAATGCCTTAGCAGGTTGAATTAATCTACCCGTTTCTTTTACGGCCTTTGTATCTTTGCCTGATTTATGTAGTATTTTATAGACTTCTTTGGCCGTCAATTCAGGTTGAATACTTTTTAAAACGCCTATCAATCCAGATACATAAGGGGTGGCCATTGAGGTACCACTAAAAGTAGCATATTTGTTTCCTGGAATTGTAGAATATATATCTACTCCAGGGGCAGCAACCGTCATTTCAATATCTGTAACATAATTAGAGAAAGTAGCTCTATTTAAATCAGGATCAATGGCCGTTACGGTTATCACATCTGCCAAATTAGCTGGAGAAAAATCTTTAGCATCTCTATTAGAGTTTCCTGCTGCTACCACCACAATCGCCCCTTTTTTTGTACAGTATGCTACGACATCTTCATAGGCTTTTTGCTTAGATGCGCTATTCATTCCTCCTAAAGACATAGAAATCACATCTGCACCACTATCTGCCGCCAATATCATTCCATCAATAATTCTTTTTTGCGTCCCTATTCCAAATCCATTCATCACCTGTATGCTCGTAACCTTTACAAATTGATTGCTAGGGGCAAAAGAAGCAATACCTAAATTATTGTTGGATACTGCTGCTGCAACACCAGCGCAATGCGTCCCATGGCCTCTCCTGTCAGTGTCGTATTTTTGATCTATTGATTTAAAATTAGCAGCCAAATCTTCATGATTCGCATCTACTCCAGTGTCTAAAATAGCAATTAAAGCTTTAGATTTTGGTGTTATTTTACTCTTAGTTAGTCCTTTATATAATACATCGACCCCCATTACATCAAAGCCCCATAATTGAGATAAATCAGGATCATTTACGGCAAACTGCTTCTTTGTCGTTGTGGTGGTCGTGCTACTAGTTTCTAATGGGCTCAATCGGACTACTTCATTTTGTTCTACCCACTCTACAAATCCTGTTTGATTCAATGCTTTTTGAATAGTTGTTACTTGGGATTGGTAGCGGTCTGGAATATTTAACAAATAATAGTCTTCTAATTTGGAAGCGGATGCTGGAGAAAAAGCTTTCTCATAAGTAAGCCCATAAGCATCTAAAACAAAATCTATATCTTTAATAAAATGAGATTTTTTCAGTTCAACTAATAATTCTCCATCTTTTGCTAGTTCTATTTCTGTATTTACTCTAGCGGTATCTTCTAATTGTTGAGGAAAAGTTTGTTCCAAAATACTTCCACCTTTAGATACAAAAAGTCCATATAAACCCGCTAACATAGCAAAAAACAATATGGTATTTTTTCTAAAAAAACTAAAAAGGTAAGCTATAAAACCCATCATAAAAAGATCCCTCCCTACTACAAAGAATTTATAATCCAATGTCCCTTCAGATAAACTTAAACTTAGGAGATAAGTAAAGAAGCTCCCCAAAAAGAGTTTACTGACAAGGCTACTTAAAGCCTGATTTTCTTGAAGATAAAACCATGCAATTAAGGTACTCAAGCTTAGAATGTACGTTATTGGATAAAGTGCAGTAAACATGTATTTGTATTAAATTTAATATATGTTTGGGAAATCTCATAGCAAGTCACGCTACTGATTTTAAAGTTACTTGTAAAACTAAGTTTAAACAACAAATTTAGACGAAGGGTTGATTTTTTAGGTTAGAATGTATTCATATGGATATTTCTATCCCTTAAAAAGGTAGGTAAATAATATAAAAGAAGCGAAATAAGTCATGACTTATTTCGCT
>CAYOBX010000033.1:17832-20919 GCA_964402245.1 uncultured Saprospiraceae bacterium
TCTCTGTTCTGCTAAATACCGATAGCTCTATATTTATTTGCATTAGCGGCATCTAGTTTCGACATAATGGAGTACACTCTTGATTTCTGATTTCTAGCAGACACCTTGAATATTTCAATAATTTCTTCTGCTTTTGTGGTAGCAAACATTTGTAGAGCCATTGCATTCAAGTAGGCTTTATTTACTTGACTAACCGTTTCTAATACTTGCATTAAAACGGCCTTTCCTGATTCTACATCTTCTTGCATAATATCTAATCCTTGACGATGGTAGTTATACATTGCTTCTCTAAAAGGACGTACACTTGGATTTAGCGTACTTTCTAAGAGCCAATAACGATTACGGTTGCCCTCCCTAGAGGTCCACCCAGGAAAAACACTAGCAAAATTTTGAGGAAAGATATTCAGTAAGTTCTGAGCTTTTTGAAAATGAGGTTCTCCACCATAAGGCGCAAAAGTATCATAATCCAAACCCAATATTACATAAGCATAAAAAGACAAGACATGGGTTAAATTATCTCGAAATCCATTTTCAATTAAATTTAAAGGTTGAAATTGTTCGAAGGTAAAATTGACACTTTTATCCAGATGTGTCAAAATAGGCGTCTCATAATCTGTCCCAAAAACAGGTCGAACAGCTTGTATACCCAACTCTGTTCTGAAACTAGTTGGAGATAATTCTTCCGTTATCGTCAACTGTATATTTATCTTGATTCGCTCATTATCGTTATAAATGTCATCTGTCCATTTTTGACTATTCATAAATTCTTCAATAGCCGTTTCCAGACTTTTGAACACCTGTGGATCTGCTTGTGCCTTTTGTGCATTTACTCGACAGGTGACTCTTAACTCTTGCGCAGATAAAGTAGTAAAGGTGCTTAGTAGTAGTAATATTGGTAAAAAGATATATTTCATAAGATGCAAATTCATTAATTGTCTTCTCTATCTACGTATAAACGTCGATGGGGGTTTTATATTTCGCTTTAAAACTAAAATAGCGGTAAAAGTAACCCCTTTACCGCTATTCTATTAGATTCGAAGACCTATCTTATTCTTTAAAAAATGCTCCTTCAATACTTCCCCCTGCATCCAATGTTTCTAAACGAGTCTTGAATTCAGTTGAAGTAGCTAAATCATCTTTTCTAGCAAAGATTTCCTTCAAAGCAATTAATGTATTTCTATCGCTTGGATTTAATACTTCCGCTTGCTTGAAGAAAGGCAATGCTTCATCAAATTGAGTTAACATTCTCTTTCTAAATTCATCATACTTCTTCAAACCTGCTTTTGAATAATCATCAGCTAATGCATTCATAGAAGTAGTCGTAGCTGCTGCTCTGTTATAATATAAGGCACCAATACTGTATACTGCATCAAAGAAACCTGGCTTCAATTCTAATGCTTTATTATAGTTTTTGAATGCAGCATCAAAGTGTTCTGTAGCCTTTGCTTCATTATTAGCTGCTAATTCTTTTTGATAAAGATTATCATATACATTACCTAAAGTAGAGTATAAAGAAGGGTTGTCTGGTTCTTTAGCAATAGCAGATTCTAATCTACCTGTCAATTCATCTAATTTTCCCTCCTTCAAGTAGTGGTTGATTTCGTTAAATAAAAGACTCACATCATCTGGGAACTTTTCTCTGCCTTCATTCAAGATAGCTAATGCTCCATCACTGTCAATATCATCACCAGTTGTAGCAATTTTATACAATGCTTCATAAACCGCTGGCTTATCATAGCCTGCGTCTCTCAATTGATTAAATAATGGTTTTGCAGCTTCTAAATCTTGTGCATTTAATGCAGCTAACCCTGTATAATATAATTGGTCATTATATCCTGCTGGATCACCAAATATACCTGCCTCTCCTTGGTCTGTTAAAAGAGATTGTGCATCAAGAGCACTTTTGAACGCACTGTATGCGGTAGCGTAATCTTGTGCTTCATATGCTTCTGCACCTTCTCCTACTAAATAACTCTGTACTTCAGCTAAACCTTTAACAGCATCTTTCGTCTCATATTTCTTTTGAGACAATTCTAATGCTTTTTGATAAGCTCCATAAGCTTGAACAGCAGCGTCTGCTACTCCTTTTTTAGTACTAGGATCTAATTGCCTTAATGTTGCATAATTTCTGTATACACTATTAAATAAGTCTCCTTTTAATTGCCATACCTTGGAACTACCGTTAACTTCAGAAGCAGCTGAAGCTATTTCTAAAGCGTCGATAGCTTCCTGCATTTTGTCTAAGTTCTTAGTAGGGTCCAAATTATATGCACCATATGCCTTGGTTGCTGTTTTTAGTGCTTTCTTACCATCCTGAGCAGAAATAGTTCCTGCTACTAGGAGCAAAGAAAATAAGCCAAACAAAAACTTCTTCATCTTATTAATTTTAATTTTTAAATTTTTTGTTAGGGTTAGAAGTAAATACGTCTTCTAGTGTGTTCCCTGTTTGTTGTAACAATTGACTACAAATTTACTATTATTTTGAAAATCAACTACAACTTTTCCATTATTTAGACGATGAAATTGGCATTTCTAGTGTTTCTAGCATGTTAAAGACCTTATATAGTTTGTTAAAAAAGGTTAAGTTTGGTTTAGTGATAAAAAAAAAGCTGCTCCGATAGAATCGAAACAGCTTTTTTGAGAATGATAAAAAAAATCACCCTATAGAAGAAATAAATAGAGCAATAGATTTTACTCTAATCGGAACTTCACTGGTAAGTTGAACTGTACCCGTACATTTTTTCCTCTTTGCTTACCTGGTGTCCATTTCTTGCCTTGAGTATTCATAAGATTTACTACTCTTAGGGCTTCTCCGCCACATTGAGCACCAATATCCCGAACAATTCTAGCACCTTCAATAGAACCATCTTTTTCTACAACAAACTGAATAACCACTGTTCCCGCAACACCGTTTTCACGAGCAATTGCTGGGTATTTGATATTCTTGTAGATAAATTGAAGCATTGCTTTATCTGCACATTGTTTTTTAGCCTTATCGTCTCCTCCTTGGTCTTCACAACCTGGGAAACGAGGCATTTGTTCAACCACCTTAAAGATTTCCTCTACTTCCGGCTCTGGAGGAGGCGG
>CAYOBX010000034.1:0-20679 GCA_964402245.1 uncultured Saprospiraceae bacterium
GAAAAATAATTAGAACCAGATTGCCCAACTTATTATTTCGTCGTTACTAAATTTTAAAACCATACATTTTTTAGAACAGAGAGCAGAGAAGCGAGAATAGAGACACCATCCGTTTAAAAAACTACGATAATTCATTGTTTGTAAACGAAATCTATCTCTATTCTCTGTTCTCGCTTCTCTATTCTAAAAGTTGTATGGTTTCAAATTACTAAATATCATTAAAATTATTGACAAGTTTATCCAAAGACCAAAAATAGTTGATGGTTTTAGACTCGAAACAGGATAAACTTGTCAAATTATTATTCAAACTTAAATGAAAGGTGTTTCTTTCAAGAAATGGATCTGGGTCTTTTTAGGCGTATTTAGCTTAATCATTCGGTATACAGCTAGTGCTACCATGATCGAACAATATTACAGTAGAGGAATATTTCTGTGGATCAGAAGAATCATTGATTGGGGGCTAGGTTGGTTTCCTTTTCCATTAATTTACCTTTTCTTCCTAGTATTAGTCGCTTGGTTGATAAAATCTATAGTTCAAACCAATTGGAAGAATTTTTTCCAATGGAAAAGGGTAGGTCATCATCTTTTATCTGTATCGGCATTTTTAGGCGGTGTTGCTTTTTTCTTCTTTTTCTTATGGGGTTTTAATTATGGTAGAATCCCTTTTACGGAACAGCTTAGCTTAAAATTAGAACCTATTCCAATAGATACCCTGAAACAACGGCTAAATCATAAAACAGCTGAACTATTGCTGATTCGGGAACAAGTTGCGGCGCAACGAACCGCCCCTTTAGATGCTTCTTTTCAACCTGCAGGTATGGAGCAATTAATTCGACAAAGTGTAGTACAGACTTTGAAAGAATTGGATTATCCTTCGGCAGGTAGAGTGAGAGGGCGAAAGTTATGGCCGAAAGGTATTTTCTTACGATTTAGCTCTGCTGGATTGTATTGGCCTTTTGTTGGTGAAGGGAATATTGATGGAGGACTACATGCTTTGCAGCAGCCTTTTACAATGGCCCATGAAATAACACATGGCTATGGGATTACCAATGAAGGAATCTGTAACTTTATCGCCTATCTAGCTTGCCAAAAATCAAGTGATCCTTTTATTAAATATGCGGGATTGGTGGCTTATTGGAGATACCTTGCAGGTGCTTATCAACAGCATAAAAAAGAGGAATATTGGTCCTATCGAGAACAACTTCCGAAAGGATTTCTCGCAGATATGGATGCTATCAATACGACTCTTCGTCAATATCCAGATATTATGCCTCAATTTAGAAATTTTGCCTATGATAAATATTTGAAGAGCCAAGGTATCTCTGAGGGATTACAGAGTTATAGCCAGATTGTGATGTTGGTGGAGGCTTGGGAGAGAGAAATGATGAATGATGAATGAGAAATGATGAATACGCCACTTGCGTCATGTATTCATCATTCATCATTTCTCATTCATCATTAAAAAAGAGTCAACGCCAAAGAATTTAACCTTTGTTAGAAACTATCCACTTCTTTATACGCAGCAATCACTCCTTGCTCGCCTGCGCTATCCGCTCTAGAATTACCATGCTCCATACCTAAGATACCATCAAAGCCTTTTTCATGAATGTATTTAAAAACATTCTTGTAATTGATCTCGCCTGTAGTTGGCTCATTTCGACCAGGATTATCGCCAATTTGGAAATAAGCTATTTGGTCCCAACTTTTTTCAATGTTTGGCAGTAAATTTCCTTCTTGGATTTGTTGATGATAGATGTCAAATAAAATTTTGCAAGCTGGGCTATTGACTGCTTCGCATATTTGGAATCCTTGTGCGGCTTTGGATAAAAATAAGCCTGGATGATCTCTAAAATTTAAAGGTTCTAATACCATCACTAGCTCATGAGGCTCAAGTAGGGCACTCGCTTGCTTTAGGGTTTCAATGACATGGCTAGTTTGATAGCCCATATCCTGTCGAAAATCTTTAAGTCCAGGAACTACCGTCATCCACTTGGCATTGACCCTTTTGGCCACCTCGATGGATTCTTTAATTTGATTTAAAAATTCTGTTCGATATTCTTCTTTACCACTAGCTAAGTTGGGCTCCTGCCAATATATTTTATGGGCAACAAATACGCCCATTGCGATCCCTCTTTTAGCCATAGTGGATGCCATAGCCTCTTGCACTTCGATAGGGCGACTTTTCATATTATTGTCCTCAAATGCTTGGAATCCTTGATCTGCCATGAAGTTGAGCTGATCGATCGGATCTTCTCCTGCACTATGTTTAAACATCCCTAAATGAGGGGCATATTTTAATTGGAATGCAGCGTTTTGTTGTGTAGATAGGGCTGTGGTGGTTGCAGCGGTGCAGGCAGTTGCAGCAAAGGCAGAAGTGGTTGCAACGCTGGATTTCAGGAAATTTCTTCGTTTCATGTTTTGTTATTGTTAGATAATGAGTAGATGATTAAAGGAGTAAATGATAAAATGCTGGCAGTTTGCCTAGGATTAGTATAACGTTTTTCTAAAAACGTACTTCCAATTACTCATTTTATTTTTATTCCATTACCTAGCCTCAATATAAAACACAATCTGGAAATTTTTTCAATAAACGTTTCCCTTTTTTAAGATTTAATACGCTCAAGGTAGAGGCTAGGGCATCTGCGAGGGCACAATTGGGTGCGCTGATATTGATAATCTCATTATGGGTTAAGCCCAAACCCGTTTTAGGATGGATAATATGAGAGTATTTTACACCATTCAAATCGAGAAATTTATAGGTATTCCCTGAGCTTGCAATGGCGCCACCTTTTAAATAAACAAACAAATCTTGTTCTTGTTTTTTAGACCATTTTTTAGTTTCTGGGTCAAAAAAGTCTAGAGAAGGAATTCTGGTTTTTCTACTGAGCATTTTGACTTTCCAGCCTTGGGAATCAGGTGGACTTCCTTTTGCATAAATATCTCCACCACCATCTATCAATGCATTCTGGATACCCTGTTTTTGTAATACTTCCCAAATAGCATCTACCGTATATCCTTTTGCGATGCCTCCTACATCTAATCGCATCCCTTCTTTTGTTAAGCTGACACTATTAGTTTTTGGATCTAATTTTAAATGTTTATAACAAACCTTTTCTTTAGCAGTAGCTAATGCATAATCATCAGGAAAAGCTTTTTGTCGAATAGCTCTGCGCCATAGTTTACTCAAAGGACCAATCGTTATGTCAAATGCTCCTTTACTCTTTTTTGCAATGGATTGGGCCAAGGATAATACGGCCCATAAGTCTTTGCTAACCATTATTTGCTGACCAGTACCTGCTGTCAAAGACAACCGACTTACCTCACTGCTAGCATCATAATCACTCATTATTTTATTAAGCGCATCGACTCGTTCAAATGCTGCTTGGGCTGCTTTATCTGCTTGTGCCTCAGAAGGCGCATAGAGCACTATGCGAAATTCTGTGCCCATTTTGGGTTCGGCGTATTCAAAGCGATCTAGTGACTGACTGTGTAAAACGGTGGAAATACTAAGGAAGAAACCTATGAAAAGGCATATAATCGACCAATACCCCAGAAGGGCAAATCTTGTTATTCGTTTCTCATTCATACTGCTAATATTGTAAAGAGGACTTTTTTGCCCTCTGCCAATTTGCCTTAAAGATAAGCAGCATTTATATTCCTTGCCAGAAAGAATTTAGTTTGGCATATTTTTAACTAAAATAGAAGTCAGACCGCCTATGCTGTCAGAGTTCAGATCGCTGCGCTGTCAGACGTATGATGTTGACCGAGTAGGATACGTCCTACATCTGACAGCGTAGCGATCTGACAGTTCCATTAGCGAAAGCTAATTAGAACGGTCTGGCCTCTGACTTCTTAAACCACCTTAGTCTTCCCTGGAACAGCCACTGGATAATAGCCATCCGCATTTGGTAATATAGGAGGATTTGCCTGCCAATCGTATTTCTTTGGAGACAAATCAATCGTAGAATTAATAGCATCTTCCCATTCAATAACTTCTCCAGAGTAAGTAGCCATTCTACCTAAGATAGCAGTCATCGTACTTTTAGCCGCATTCTCTGCATCTGCATACTTATACTCTCCTTTTGCGATGGCTTCAAATAATAAATTATGCTCTTCTTGGTAAGGATTCACGTCCTTTTTATCATTATAATTCATGATTTCATGACCGCTTTTAGTCAAAATAACCCCCGGTTTTGGAGCAGATCCATTGGTGCCATGAAAAGATTCTGTCACTCGACTCATACAGCCTTTGATATGTCGACATTGGCTCATCATGCGAGAACCATCTGCATATTCATACTCTAAGAAGTGATGGTCAAAAATTTCACCATGATCTTTTCCATTTCTCACTTCTCGGCCTCCCATACCATGCGCTCTTATTGGATAAGCTTGCTTGACCCAGTTACCCACATCCAAATTATGTATGTGTTGCTCATTGATATGATCTCCACAAAGCCAATTAAAGTAGTACCAATTCCGCATTTGGTATTCCATCTCTGTTTGACCAGTTTTACGAGGCCGTACCCATACCCCTGCACTATTCCAGTAAACTCTGGACATAGTAATATCTCCGATAATCCCCTCTTGTAAAGGCTTCACCCACTGGGTATAAATTTTTTGATAATGTCTTTGTAAACCAACCACCACATTCAACTTTTTCTCTTTAGCTAATTTGGCTACTTCTAATACTTTACGGACTCCAGGTGCATCCACTGCAACTGGTTTTTCCATAAAGACTTGTTTGTTTTGCTTGATTGCTTCTTCAAAATGAATGGGGCGGAAGCCGGGTGGGGTAGCGATTAATACTACATCGACTAAGGGAATTAGCTTTTTATAGCCTTCAAAACCAGTAAACTTATGCTCTTCTGCTACATCAATTTTAGATCGTAGATCCATTGGTTTATCGGTAGACCAATCTTGGAAATCTGGACTAGATATGGTATTGTAGCATTTATCTAAATTATCTTTAAAGGCATCACATAAAGCTACTAACTTTACATTTTGCCCAGAGGTTAATGCTTGTACTACCGCACCAGTACCTCTACCGCCACAGCCAATTAATCCAATTTTAATTTCATCGCTTCCTTCGACATAGGCTTTACCCATTAAAGTAGGAGCGACCATTAAACCGCCCATACCTATGCCAGATTTTCTTAAAAATCCACGGCGGTTAATTTTAGAAGAGTTGTTTTCTTTTTCCATTATTTTATATTAGTTGGTGATTGGTGATTGGCAATTCTCTGTCTAAACTTTGTGTCTTCTCCATTTAAGCTCTGTGGCATTAAGTTACTACACAGAGTTGAGACAGAGAAGACACTGAGTTTAAACAGAGGCTATGACGTAGACACAATCCCAATCACAATTAAAAAATCACTAAATTTCTACCTAAAACTAACAATAAAAAATAAATAATGAAAAAGTAATCAGTCTATTCTTAATTTAAACTCTATGTAAGGGTTATATCACCAACCAATAGTTTACCTTCAAGACCAAGGATCTGTTTTTAGGACCAAACATATCCACCATATAGTTATCTGTATAGACTAAAAATACATCTGACATAGGCGCAAATCGCCATTGGAAACGAGTATTGATATTAAAATTATCGGCTTGAGTATTATACTGTAAAAAAGTAGTTAAGAAGAGATTTCTATTAAAACTGATTTCTACTTTTGGGCTAAAGGCCCATATAGTAGTTTCTCCAAATGCTTCAGGGAAACTTAATTGATTGTATTCTATTTCTAATCCGAATACGCCCCAAGGTTGGGTTCTATATCCTATCTCGGTCGAAACCTGATGTAAAGTGCCGTTATAAAATCCACCTGTATTGGCTTCTATTTCAAATTGTAACAATTTCCTTTCATCTGATTGATAGTTAAAACCTATTCGGTTGTGCTGATACCTGCCTACAGGAAGCGGTTCTCCACCCGTAAAAGAAAAAGGAAATCGAAGATCTATCTCATTATTTTCTAAGCCGATTCGGAAGCTACTTCCATTTTTATATTCTTGCCTATAGCCTGCAAAGATGGATCGTTCTACAAATTTAAAATCTGGATCAAACGTCCAAAAAGATTCCGTTGCTATAGAATGGGCATTGAGGTAACTAGAACTTTCTGGAATAAATCGAAGGTTTACAGGAGCAAATAAGGTATTATATCCTAAACGAATAGTAGTGTCTCTCACTGCATCGAAATTATTTACTCTATTGACAAACCCTACATCTGCAAAATAATTAGTACCTACCCTCGTCCAGTCAAAAACAGCGTTTAAAACTTTACCAGAATATTCCCCCCCAAATGTTGTGAAATAGTTATCCTCTTTGATTCCTTTTCTAAAACTATGTTGATAGCCACCCCAGCCAGTCCATTTACCATCATTGCTTTGATATTGGTACTCTAATCCCGCATTTCGACCATAGTCGGTATCACTAAATTCACCGTCCTCTCTTGCTTGTCGATTGACGAATATTCCTTTAATTTGAGATCGTCCAAATATCCTTTGATTAAATACAGCAGTAGAGTAATTTTGAGCTAACTGATCTACAGTTTCTTTTGTTTGTACATTCATTAATCCAATTCGAGTACTGCTAGTAACATTACCAGTAATTCTAGCTCCATATGTAATAGGTACTGCTTGTCCATCTCCATCTAATCCTATCCGACGAGAGAAAAAGGGACGTGCTATGGGAATTCCAAAATTGGAAAACATGTCACTGTTTTCAATAAAGAAAGTTCGTCTTTCTGGAAGGAAAATGCTAAAGCGGGTAAGGTTGGTGACTTGTTGATCTACTTCTACCTGTGAAAAATCAGGGTTGACGGTTAGGTCTAGATTCAGCGAAGAGGTGAGGGCTATTTTTGCATCGAGTCCTACATCAAAATTATAATCAGTAGGAGTATCTCCTTCAAAATCTTTGAAAGAATTGGTGTTGACATATGGAATGACCGCAATATTTCCACTCGTTTTTTTAGGAGAGGCATCCCACTCCAAACGACCTGTATATCCCATATCAATAAACCAAAATTGTCTAGGTACTTGTGCCCAAACATCTTGTCGATTGTTCTTCTTATCGGTCCTGAAAAAATTAATACCCCATGTAGTTTTACCGACCTTATATCGGATAGTCTTAAATGGAATAGCCATTTCTACAGTCCAGCGATCATGAGCAATTTGTGTTTCTACAAACCATCTATTATCCCACTCTCCACTATAATGTTCTCGTCCAGTTCCTCCTCCACAAGCGACGTCCGTTTGCACACCATAAGGATTTGTGCCAAATAAAAATCCAGAAGAAGCTTCATTTAACGGATCTATCACCACCCCAATATTATCTCCATCCCAGAAACCAACATCTCTTTTTAAAGTGGTAATGATATGATTGGTACTATCAAAGCAAGTGGCAGAAACATATAGGAATTCATCATCATAGGTGAGACGCATTTCTGTTTTTAAAACTGCCTTGATATTATCCTTAGGGTTTTTTTGCCAAAAGTCAGAGGCCACATCTGCACTAGCCCAATCGGCTTCATTCAATTGTCCATCCAACACAATTTTGCTAGTAGCTTTCTTAATCTTTATAGCATATTTCTGTTGATTCTCTCGGTTCTCTCCTTGTCCAAAAGCACTATAGCAGAGACTCAATAGGAAAATAATTTGTAATAATGGTTTCATTAGTAGGTGTCAATAATTTAAGAAGAATGAATCGCTTGTGAAGGCTAGTAAGAGATTAGTGTTTGAGTGTAGAAAAATCGCATTATTATTTTATTTATATGATTGATCTTTACAAACAAAAATTATCTGTTTAAGGAAACCATTGTCCTTTCAAAAAGTTTCGCAAAAAAATATATATTTAATAATAATGGACTGGATTCTTACTGAAATTTAACAGTTTTGTCTTCAAAAGAAACGTCTTGATTTTTCTTTAAATGAATCTGAATATTCAAGACTAATTCCTGAGCACCCGCTTTTAAGGCTGCTTCCTTTGCAGCCAAAGCTACTGCTAGTACTTCTTCTAAAGTGCCTTCTAAAATGGTAGCAAAAGGTTGTACTTCATATTTCAAGCCAGAAGTTTGAATTACTTCTATAGCTTTATCTATCATTGGATAAGCATCTGCCTCATTAATAGGGATGACTTGTAGGGAAAGGTTTACTTTATTCATTTAAGAGCGTTTAGGAGTGGGGCAGCTTCGCTGCTATTTTGGTTGAACACGGAGGCACGGAGCGCACAGAGTTAAATGCAATCTCCGCGCGCTCCGTGCCTCCGTGTTCAATTCCTATAAATGGCGACAGCCATTCTCCCTAATTAGGATACATAGGACTCAACCATTCCTCTTTCTCCTCATACTTACTCCCACTAGCCCATTTGATACCCCGAATTAATAAATCTCTAGCCTGTGCAATCTCATCAAATAACTCTGGATTATGACCAATAGAGAAATAAAAGACTCGACCATCGCCAAAGAATTTTTTCCAGACGACAGGCATGGTTGCTCCCTCAATCCATTCATTATGTTCTCCAGTAAAAGTAGTAGTCGCTAAGACTTTTACATTAGGATCTACATGCATATAATATTGCTCAGAATGAATATCAAAGCTGGAAATTCCTTTTGTTATCGCATCATTCGGATTGGTAATCTGAACGGAATAGTCTATCTGTCCACCTGGATGTATAACGAATTGTCCACCAACCATATATTGATACTCTACTGCTGCTCTAAAAGAATCGCCTGCCCCACCGTGGCAACCCGCAAATCCCATCCCATTTTTTACAGCAGCCAATAAACCATTTAGTTCTTCGTTAGAAATTTTATCCATCGTTACATACTGAATCACTAGATCCAATCCTGCCATAAAAAAGGAATCCGCATAGACCGCTACGGAAGGAGAAAGGGTAACGATAGCTCCTTGTTCTCTTAATAGCTGTGCTATTTTTTCTGTGTATTCTTTTGGTTTGTGCCCTTGCCAGCCACCGTGAATCATTAATATTTTCTTTTCTTTTAAAGACGGTAATTCCTTAATAACGGGCATCGGTTTTTCTGCTATTTTTGGTGTGGGAGGGGGAGGAGTTATTTCTTTTGTAGTAGAGCAAGCAGCAAGGATTGTGAATACTGCTAAAATTAAATACGTATTTAAATTTTTGATAACTAACGGGTTTAAGTAGATTTTATTCGGTGGACGGTGGATGACCGTTTCACTGACGGTTGACGGCCGTCCTCCATTTGACTTAGAATAAATTCTGGTGATTAATAATTACTTAATAGATCGTTCCTAAATTTTTCGGACCTGTCAAAAGTTAGACGCATGATGTTGACCACAAAATTTAGCAGAATGTGGTCAACGTCATACATCTGACAGCGCAGCGATCTGACCTCTGATAGCATAGCGATCTGACTTCTGCCTTTATTTATCCGACTTATCTACAACAGGACGCTTATCAATATTTGCCAGCTCCCAAGCAGTAGCAAAGACAAGTTGTGCTCTTTTGGCTAGCATGTTATAATCAATCTTTTCGGGAGTATCCGTTGGTTGGTGGTAGTCTGCATGAGTACCATTGAAATAGAAAATAACAGGAATACCATTCTTAGCAAAATTATAATGGTCAGATCGGTAATAAAAACGCTCAGGATGATCTTTTCCATTGTATAGATAATCCAATTCAAAATTCGGAAAATTCTCTTTAGCCACTTCTTCATGTACCTTGTGTAAATCTGTAGACAACATATCAGAACCGATGATGTACACGTAATCGCCCCCTCCTTCATGCTTAGGATCAACTCTTCCTATCATATCAATATTTAAGTTAGTAGTTGTATTGGCTAATGGGAATATAGGGGCTACATCTGCATAGTATGCCGAACCGAATAATCCTTTTTCTTCTCCTGTTACATTTAAGAATAAGATACTTCTTCTAGGTCTAAATCCTTCTTTTGTTGCTTTCGCGAATGCTTCTGCAATTTCCATAACTCCCACTGTACCAGAGCCATCGTCATCTGCTCCATTGTGGATTTTTCCATTCATTACGCCTACATGGTCATAGTGAGAACTGATGACAATCACTTCGTTTTTCAAATCTGTTCCTTCTAAATAAGCTGCTAAATTATTAGAGGTGATTTCTGATTCAGATTGACTGACACTCATATTGATTTCTTTTGGTGCAAACAAGCCACCTGTTGGTTTTTTAGCATCTAAATTAGCTTGTATTTTGCTGGAAAATTCATCAGGACTAAGCCCCAATAAGCCAGCAACTTTTGCAGGAGAAATCAAAAATCGATTATAGCTTTTATCTCTATTTAACTCTGTTTCATCCATCGTATGAACAGGCTTCAGTATCTCCGTAGTATAAGACAGATAAGGGGCTTGGGCATCCCACATTCCTTGTCGGGGCGTGGTTAAAAATAAATCCGTAATACCTAGATCTCTTAACTTTTCTGTTGTTAAGAAATCTGCTTGATTCTTGTCTAATACTCTATTGCCTTCTGAATCCATTGGCTCTCCTGTAAATAATACCAATGCTTTGCCTTTTAAATCCAAACTTGCTAGATCATTATAATCCGCTAAGTCTGCCCCATAGCCACCAAATACAAGTTCTACCGTTTTATCAAAATTGCTACTATTTAAAGTGGCAAAGTCTTTATTGTGTTCCAAACTGATGCCATTACCTGATATTTCTGCTTTATTTACCTTCTTTTCATAGAAAGGAATAGGCTGTAAATACGGATTTGCTTTGCCTTTGACTGGCCCAACTAAGCCATTAGAATGATAAAAATTAGTGATATAATCTGCTGCTAATTTCAAACCCCTAGAGGCTGTATTTCTACCTTCAAAGGCATCAGACGCTACTGTATATAGATGCTTTTTTGCATCTTCTGCAGTAATGGTATTCATGTATTTCTTCATGACCGTATTGTCCAAATTCTTTTGAGTATCTACTTTGGGAGGTGACTTAACGATGTCTTTTGTTGTGGTACATGCAGATATTAGTAGTACGACAAATAGACTAAAGAGGCTATGTTTTGTGGATATTTGTTTCATGTAAGTAAAAATTATATCTAAATTTAAGTTTGAGCTAACGAAGGTACAATTTTTATATTATTTTGACGGGTAAAATCAATCTGGACCTTAGGGTTTCTTATAAAAATAGATAAACTAGGCCTCGCTTGCTACACATGCTCGGCAGAATGTTTTTTGGGAGGCAATGAGTTAAAAAAAACTATTGCGTGATGCCGAAGGTGGCGAGCAAGATAAAGAATCAAGTATTTATGCTTTTTATGAAATACATTCTATTATTAATTTTACTACTATACCCTCTATTCTTACAATCGCAAGACGACCAACTAAGCAAAGACATTGCGACCATTGTTTACTTAGATTCCTTTGTTGTAAGTGCGACTCAACAGGGTTTTCAAGTAGCTGATTTTATTGACATTGTACAAGCCGATGAATCCTTTTTTTCTGCTTTTCACAATCTCCGTTTCCAAGAATATTATTCGGATAATGATATTCAATTGTTTAATAGAAAAGGTGAGGAACAGGCTATTTATGAGAGCCGCATTCATCAAGAAGTTGTGGGCAATTGTCGGACAATGAAACTATTAACGGAAGAAGTAGGAGGTAATTTTTTTAAAAATAAGAAGAAACGACAGCATCGCTACTATACCGCTCGGATGCATGAATCTATTTTTTATACTACGGGTAAAGTGTGTGATGATCGAAATGGACCAGGTATTTCGGAGGAATCTTTATCAGGTATAGCAAAACATGTTAATGAATTGAAAAAACTTATTTTTCAACCAGGGCGAGAAGTACAGGTACCATTAATCGGTGGTAAGACCGCTATTTTTAAAAAAGAAATGCTCCAATACTATCAATTTTCGATTAAACAAGATGCTTACGAAAATGGGGTAGATGCTTACATTTTTACGGCTGTCGCTAAACCTGATTATAAACCTAATAAAACGATTATTAAATATTTAGAAACTTGGTTTGATAAAAAAACTTTTCAAGTCTTAGGTAGAAATTATCATTTGTATTATTCGGGTATCGTGGATTTTGATGTGAAAATGAAGGTGGAATTACAGCAATTGGAAGGTTTGTATATTCCTAAATATATTCAGTATAATGGCAATTGGAAAGTACCTTTACAAAAGCGAGAACATGCAAAATTTAGTATTGCGGTAGACCCTGTACGGTAGAGTAACAAGTCTAATAAATATTGCGGTATTTTGTTTGAGACGTTGCGGTGCAATGTCTCTACAGGTTCATTCAAATTGATCATAATCTTAGATTATAGATTTTTTTGCTAATTTGGAGCCCTAAATGTCGATAATCATTTTGATTATATGACTCTAAATTTCTAACATCGCTAAAAAAAATCTAATGAACAGGCTAAAAAATCTTTGCCATTCGGATATTCCTTTCTGTTGTTTTTTTGGCTCGTGGAGACGTTGCAGTGCAACGTCTCTTGTAAACAGACGTTGTAGCCTAATTTATAAACAGACGTTGTAATCTATTGTAAACAGACGTTGCGGTGCAACGTCTCTACTAATTAAAATTAAACATGGACATTTTTGTAAATAATGAAACAGCTACGCTTGAAAGTGTAATTCTAGGAATAGGAACAGACAGAAGTGAGCCTAGAAAGATTAATCCAATGATAATCAAGCACATTGCGAATAATACGGCTCCAACGGAAAAAAATATTCTTAAGGAGATTAAAACATTTGAAGAGGTGTTGTTAAATAATGGAGTGGAAGTATTACGACCAAAGAATCTTTCTAAAGTGAATCAAGTATTCACTAGAGATATTGGCTTTGTGATAGAAGATTACTTTTTTATTTCTAATATGAAAAATGCATCTAGAGCTACGGAGTTATTAGGAATAAAACACCACTTACGAGAGATGAATACCTCCAAACAAATTGTCCTTCCAAAAGGAATAACAGTCGAGGGAGGAGATGTAATTTTATGGAATGATTTCGTATTTATAGGTATCGGAGACAGAACATCAGCGAATGCTATAGATTTTATTCAAAATATTTTCCCACATAAAAAAGTGTTGGGTTTTGATCTGGTTGTGGATAAAAAAAATGCAGATAAACATATTTTGCATTTAGATTGTGCTTTTCAGCCTATTGGTAAAGATGAAGCAATTATTTATCTTAATGGTTTTAAAAAACGCCCTAAAGAATTATTGAAATTATTTCCAAAAGCTAAACGGATTGAAGTGAACTTAGAAGAAAAGAATCAGATGTTCCCTAATATATTTTCTATATCCCCTTCTAAAATTGTTATTGAAAGAGGTTTTAAAAGATTAAAAGGTAGTTTGAAAGAAAGAGGGTATGAAGTTTTTGAAGTCGATTATAAGGAAATATCAAAATTGAGCGGACTTTTGAGATGTTCTACTTTGCCAGTGAGGCGATCAAAATAGACAATATTGTCTGAATAGTAATTTTAAAATTAAATGACAATGACAGAAATAAATAAAAGAAGACTTCAAATCTTACTAACAGCTATTCCTAGTGCTATTTTCTTCTATTTTTTAGCAGATTATTTGGCTAAACATTATTCTTAACTAGCTACTAATTTCTTTGGAGAATTGGATTTTAATAATTAACCTTGAAACACAAAGTACTTTTCATAAAAATTATTTAATGAAATGTAAGATCTCTTGGTGTAGTTTATTATTGCTAACAATTCTCTTATGGCTGTCTAGCTGCCAAGAAGAATTACCTATAGATCATGGCCTAGCTTTTCAAAACTTATTAGAAAAAAATGTATTTCCCCGCTCCTTACCGCCAGGCTTAGGCGTACATATAGAGGCACCACGGTATGGGATTTCTTGGGCAGGTGTAGCGGGTGTGGCAAAAACAGATACCGATCAAAAAGTAAGTATCAACCAACCTTATCGAATTGCTAGTATTACTAAAACCTTTGTAGCAACAAGTATTCTATTATTATATGAAGAGGGCCATCTGGACCTAGATGATCCTATCATTAATTATCTTTCAGAAAAGCATATCGCCATTTTACAAAAAGGAAATTATGCACTAGATGCGATTACAATTCGTCAGTGTTTAAATCATACTAGCGGATTATTCGACTATGCCAGAAGCCAACGCTTTGAAGAAATAGCTATTGGTGAGCCTAATCATAATTGGACTCGAACAGAGCAATTAGAAGGAGCGATGGAGTGGGGGGAGGCTACGGGGGCTCCTGGAGAATTCTATGAATATTCTGACACAGGCTATATCTTATTAGGAGAGGTTGTTGAAAGACTCACTCAACAAAATTTAGGCGTGGCAGTTCGGCAGCTGATTGACTATGAGCGTTTAGGGTTACAGTATACTTGGTGGGAAAAATTAGAACTAACCCCTGCTAATACTTTATCTCAGGTCAGTAGATATAAAGGAGGTAGAGACGTCACTTCGATGGACCCTTCTTTTGACCTATATGGGGGTGGAGGTATTGTTTCTACTAGTACGGACTTAGCATTATTTATGCAGCATTTATTCAACCATCGTATTTTTAAACAAAAGGCTACCTTGGATTTAATGCTTTCCAAACCTGATTTTTCATCAGACTATACCCCTTATAAAGATTATCGTCTAGGCGTTTATAAAGTTACCCTTTATGGAATGGAGGTATTTATGCATAGCGGTATTTGGGGAACTCAATTAATTCATATTCCAGCATATAATGCATCCATTGCTCTGAACCATACTAATTGGGGGCAGTACTATGTATTGAAACAAATCGTTCATTTGTTAGGGCGATATACTGCTATCACTCCATCTCAAAATAATACGAATGAGTGAATCAGCTATTATCAATATACAAAGGCTACAATTTGCTTATGCTGTTAATGACTTGGTATTAGAGAACCTTAATTTGAGCGTTCCTCCTACATCTATCTATGGTTTCTTAGGAGCCAATGGAGCAGGAAAGACTACTACCATAAGAGCGATACTAGGTTTGTTGCAGCCCTCACATGGGCAGATTCAATTATTTGGAAAAGCATTAAATTCAGATCGTAGTAAAATATTATACAAAATAGGTTCTTTAATTGAATCCCCTTCTTTATACCTACATTTAAGTGGATACGATAATCTTAGAATAGCCTGTAAATATTTAAATATTCCTTACAAAAGAATTGAAGAGGTATTAGCATTGGTGCAGCTACAGAAAGAAGGGCGTAAAATCACTAAAAAATATTCTACAGGAATGAAGCAACGCCTGGGCTTAGCGATAGCTTTATTAAATGATCCCGATTTATTGATATTAGATGAACCTGTTAATGGATTGGACCCGACAGGTATTATTCAAATTAGAACGATTATTCAAAAGTTACATCAAGCAGGAAAAACCATTTTCTTATCTAGTCACTTGTTATCTGAAGTAGAAAAAATAGCCACCCATGTTGGAGTCATTCATAATGGACAAATGATCTTTGAAGATACTATCGAAAAGGTCAATCAATTAAAGAAAGGTCAAAAGATTCTTATACGAACGGATGAGATAAATAGAGCAGTAGCTTCTCTAGAAAGGCAATATCCATTAAATATATTAGAAGAAAGATTGATAGAAATGAATATCCCTTCAGTAGAATTAATACCTAGGATCATTCAGGAATTAACTACAAAGAATATCAAATTATATGAAGTAAAGATAGTAGAATCAGACTTGGAGCAGTTATTTATTAATTTAGTAACGACGAAAAAATAACTCCACCATTTGGACGGCTTCTTTTGCCCTCATTTTTCCTTAAAAAATACTTCCGTAGCCCTGCTATGCAAGGATTTTTTAAGAAAAACTGAGGCCAAAATAATCTCGCCCAAATGACGGATTTATTCTTTCGTCGTTACTTAGTAACGAAAGAATGAGCACTTTTCTCAGAAGCACCATTGCAGAATTTTTTAAATTAAAACGCACTCCTGTTCTGTGGTTCGTATTGATTGGTGGGACTGCTATTACTATATTGGTGCTATTCAAATTTATAGTCAATCCATATCGGGATATTGGCTTGAATACTAGTCCTTGGCCTAATTTTTATGAATTTAGTCTAAATTTAGTCTCTTTATTTTTACTCCCCTTATTTGTTGTTTTGTTAGTTAGTTATGTTACTTCTATTGAAGAGCGGGCCAATACTTGGAAGTATCTTTATGTCTTACCATTTTCTAAAGGGTACATCTATTTTTCTAAACTCTTGACACTTGTTTTATTATTATTTTGTACCGTGTTGCTTTATCATTGTTCTGTATTAGGAACAGGCTATCTATTAGATCTATTTGTTCCTGAATTTGAATTTAGATACTATCAGCCAGAATGGGGGCAAATGGGGAAGCAAATGATTCATCTATTTATCTCTTTATTAGGCATATTGGGATTTCAATACTGGTTGACTATGCAGCATAAGCCCTTTTTAATGCCTATAGGGATAGGTATATTAGGCTTTATAGTCGGATTGGTATTATTTATAATGAAGCACCCCATCGGTAGCTACTTCCCTTATACTTACCCAATGCATGTAAATGCTAGTTTTGTGAATGGCATAAATACACTCGATCCTAAAGTATTTGGTGGATTAGATCCGTTAGAGTGGAAAAGTATCGCTTATTTTCTATTTTTTACCCTAGTTGGTTATGTACAGGAAAGATCTAGGAATGTAGTAGGAACATAAAAAAAGAGAACGAACCGAAGTCCGCCCTCTAATATCTTCTATCTACCCCCCAGCGATAAAAGACACTGCAATATACTTGCATTGTAGGTTCTAGATACTGTTTAAGAAGAATTAGTGTGACGTTACTTAAGGATATGATATATGATAGTATTTTTATATAAAAAAAAATAAAATTATCTTATCACTTGATACCCTTGATACAAAAAGTATGGCTAGTTTATAATTTCTTTTTACTTGCTTATGATAAGATGTAGCACGTGACAAAATTCATATATTAAATAAATAAAAAAAAGACAATAAATGAGAACTACTTGCTTAGCTTGTACCATGAATTTGGTAGAGGTTACAATAGAATAGAGAACAGAGATGCGAGAATAGAGAATTATATTTGTTCTTATTTCGTAAATGAACCAGTCAAGCCTGCATCAGAACTACCACCAATCATTACTTGAAAATCGCCAGGTTCTACTATAAATTTTCCATTATTATCATAGAAACCTAACTCTTGATCCCTTAAAGAGAAAGTAACGATTTTACTAGCACCAGGAGCTAATGCAAATTTTTCAAAACCTTTTAGTTCTTTAATTGGACGGACTACGCTACCAACCATATCTCGTATATACAATTGAGCTACTTCTTCGCCTGCTAGACTTCCCGTATTGGTAACCGTTGCACTTACTCTTATATTAGCAGCATCTGATGTATCTATATGTAAGTTGCTATACTCGAAAGTAGTATAGCTTAATCCATATCCAAAGGGGTAGAGTGGAGCATTGCTTTCATCTATATAATGTGTCCAGAAGACCAAATCTATAGGATTGGGACGACCCGTATTGAATGTATTATAATAAATCGGCACTTGTCCTACACTTCTAGGGAAAGTCATCGGTAATTTACCACTAGGATTGTAATCGCCAAAAAGGACCTGTGCAATCGCATTGCCACTCTGAGAACCTAATTGCCATGTTTCTACAATGGCTGGAACGTTTTCTGCGGCCCATGGAATAGCTAAGGGGCGACCATTCGCTAAGAGTAAAACAATATTAGGATTCACTTGATGAACGGCTTCTAATAACTCCTGCTGTACGCCTGGTAAATCTAATTTTGTCCGACTACGTCCTTCTCCAGATTGAAAACCTACTTCTCCTAATACCATTAGCACAACATCTGATTTAGCTGCTAAATTAATGGCTTCCTCAAATCCACTCTTATCTGTTTCATTGATTTTTACTTCATTGATAAAGGTAGGTGTTCCTATAGCTACATCTGCTCCTTTGGCATAACTTATTTGATCCGTATATTTTGCTAAACCTTCTAAGACAGAAACTGCCGTTTCATCATCCGAGCCAATTCTCCAGCCACCTAATGGGCTACTCTTATCATCTGCCAAAGCACCAATAACTGCAATCTTTTGTTGTTGTTTACTTAATGGAAGCAACTTATTATTATTTTTTAATAAAACGATAGACCGCTTAGCCATGTCTAAAACGCCTGCTTGATGATCTTCATGATAGAGTAGGGTTCTTTCTTTTTCAGGATCACAATACTTATAAGGATCATCGAATAAGCCGAGTTCATATTTTACTGTTAAAATTCTTCTTACCGCATCATCAATATAACTTTCCTTTACCAGACCTGCCTCCACTGCTTCTTGTAAATGCTTTACATTGGCCGTAGATTCCATATCCATATCAGATCCGCCATTAGTAGCTAGTACAGCGACTTCTTTTAAATCCTTGGCAAAACCATGGTCGATCATCTCTTTACCAGAGGCCCAATCAGAAACAACAAAACCTTTGAAACCCCATCTTCCCTTTAATATATCTCTTTGTAGAAAAGCATCTGCTGTGGCAGGAACCCCATTCAAGATATTAAAAGAATTCATAACCGTTCTTGCCCCATTGTCAATACCTGCTTTGAAGGGGGGAAGGATTACATTGTATAGAGTAGAAGTACCAACATCTGCGGTGTTATAATCTTTGCCTGCCTCTGCAAACCCATATCCTGCAAAGTGTTTCAAACATGCAATAATGGTATTGTCTGCCGATAAGTCATCTCCTTGAAAACCTTTTACACGAGCCACCCCAATTTTAGACCCCAAATAGGTATCTTCTCCAGCTCCCTCCATTACGCGTCCCCATCTTGGATCTCTACCAACATCTACCATAGGTGCAAATGTCCAGTTGATACCTACGGCACTTGCTTCGATAGCAGCAATTCTTGCAGATTTTTCGATAGCCTCTAAATCCCAACTTGCCGCTTCTGCCAAAGGAATAGGGGATAGGGTTTTATACCCATGAATCACATCTGATCCAAAAATTAAGGGAATACCTAATCTAGATTCTTCTACTACTAATTTTTGTATTTCTTGTACACTTTCTACGCCTCTTACATTTAAAACAGACCCAACTAATCCTGCCTTTAAATGTTCATATTTTACTTTTTCATCTCCACCTTCAGGAGCAGGGCCTGTCGCTTCCCAAAATCCATTGTATTGATTCATTTGTCCCACTTTTTCTGCTAGGGTCATTTTAGAAAGTAAGGCCTCTACTTTTTTATCAGTAGCGTCTGGACCTATTTTTTTGATTACCTTATCGATAGGTTGCTTCTTTATTTGCATAGTACATTGATTTAAGAGGTGTTTAAAATTTTTACTTAGCTACTGTATCGAAGTTACAAACGATACCCGTCAAGCTATTAAATCCAAGAATTAATTTAGCTCTATTTATTAGTTATTTAGATCATGGTGATTTTGAAAATCACCATGATCTAGAAAAACATTAACGCTTGTTAGCACTATTCCATTTTAAATACAGTAGTCTTGACTCTTTTGCTAATCGTTCCATCAGGCAAAGTTTCCTCTAAAATCAAATTTTGCGCTTCCGGCATTTCAAATAACTCTTGCAAATTATTAATTGGTGCAATGGTTACTTTTAAAGTTCGGCAGCGTTGTAAGAGAAGGTCATAAGGCAACTGTAGAAATGCTTTTTCTAAAAGGTCATTTAATGCTACTCTATTGCTCAATCTTAAAGTATTGCTGGTAAATCGACTATCTGTTATAAGTGCTGTTAATGCTAGACAAGTACAAAGATTTTCAAACTGCTTTTGCGTACCTGTTCCTAGTATAATTGCTTTGTGATCTTTTGTATAAAATATATCTCCGTAGGGGGCTATATTGGGATGTTGACTTCCTTTTCGTTGTGGTAATACTCCCTCATTTAACCAATTACTAGCTTGATTGGTTAGAGAGGCGACCCCTGTATCAAAGAGCGATACACTAATTTTACTGCCTAATCCAGTTTGTTGGCGTTTTAGTAAGGCGAGTAAAATACCTTCCTTGAGTTGATGTCCTGCCAATACATCCATTAGTGCGACTGGCATTTTTACTGGATTGCCTTCCTTTTCCCCATTCATAAAAATCCAGCCCGTTTCTGCTTGAATCATTGCGTCAAAACCTGGTGCAGGATTATCATCTTCATAAGCAGAGACGGAGGCATAAATCAATTTGGGGTGGATTTCCTTTAATTGTTCATAACTCATGCCTATCTTCTTGGCAGAACCTGCTTTGTAATTGCTGATGACTATATCTGCTTTTGCAATCCAATTTAGGGCTTGCTGTTGATCGTTTGAGTCTTTTAAATCGAGCAGCAATGCCTCCTTATTCCAATTGATGCTATGGTAATAAGCAGATAATTCTTTCGTTTTATCTTCTTTAGGTAATTTCCAAGAACGAGTTACATCTCCTTGTGTCCGTTTGTTTTCAATTTTAATGACTCGAGCCCCTAATTCTGCAAAGAACATCCCAACGGCAGGGCCTGCTAATACACTGGCTAATTCTACTACTATTAGGTCTTTAAAAAAATGTTTCAACATAAATATGTTATTAATGTTTATATTGCGTGAAAAGTAAGTAGCACGGAATTCATTCCGTATCCCTATCGAGCGCAGCGCAGATAAGCTATACTACGGACAGGATAGATTGCCGAATTTATTTTTGAATTAGACTT
>CAYOBX010000035.1:0-14376 GCA_964402245.1 uncultured Saprospiraceae bacterium
TAAGGGCAAAAGAAGCCGTCCAAATCGGGAAGTTATTTTTTTGCCGTTACTTAGTAAAATTGACTTCTTATTTTTTCACAAACTTTCCTGAATAAAAAGTGCTATTATTTTTTGAAATTCCATTTATAATATAAATACCAGGCGACAAATCCCATGTATCAATTCTAGCGTTCAAATCATCTGTATCATTAAGTGTTATTTCTTGAATTGATTTTCCGATACTACTAGTAACACTTAATGATTTCAGCATACAATCAGGACATTGCACGTTGATGTAATTTTGAGCAGGGTTAGGAAAAATTGTCAAACCAAAGTTATTTTGAGCAATTTCTAGTGAATCAGTATTTTCTGGCGTAAAGGAAACCCATGGCCTAGCTTGCTTAATAATAAGTTGATTCTCTTTTGTGATTTTATATTCAATATCCATAGCAAAGTTCTCATTAGTTTGAGCATTATACAATTTTGCAAATTCATTATGAATAACCGTTAGATAGTCTCTCATTTGATCTAAGTAGTGTTCTTCCATAATAATAGAATCGTTCACTATTAGACTCGAACGTTGAACAATGATAAAATCATTTTCACTAACTTGAATCTTGTCCAGTAAAATTTCTTCAGGTATAGCAGTATTGCTTGGGTTAGTAATTAAATCCTCTCCTATTTGAGAATTCAAATAAAAGGTATTGCTTGTATTGTATATAGGATCCGTACTTACGCCCACACCATTTGCCTTTTCATCTGAATAATTTGGATGACATAAAACGCCCATTGATGCAATAAAGTGATTGATCTTATAAAATTCACGCTCTTCAAAAGCTCTTAAATTCCATAAACTAGCATATACTTGTTTAATAGATTTTGAGATAGATCCTTCCTCTGGATGTTGGGTTTTAGAGGTATACAAGCCTGCTCCATTGAAGCCAGGTAAATCTTCATTGTTGGTACTCGATCGACATCTAATAGAGGTTCCTTGAGGAAAAGATTGATGCATATTGTCCAATTCTTGTAGCATCCAATTTGGAAGAGCAGCCTCTCTAATTTTTTTCCTAAAATCCTTTAATCTATCATTTCGTACTGCTCTATCTGATTGAAAATCTAGATCACTTATCATCGATTCTACCTCCTCGAAAAAAGAATTATATTTCATAAATTCTTGATAGAAATAAAAAGGTACACCGAACCCATCGGGTATAGTCTCTTCCTGAAACCCAAAAGTTCTCATCACAGCTACGTTAGCACATTTAGCCCCATATCCATCCGCCATCCCAAAAGTAATTGAATCTAATGGTAGTATGGAAGTATAATTTAAATTCAAATCAGGAACTTGTTCCGTCTCAGGTCGAATATCCTCAAACCAGTCATTCACTTCTTCTAATGTAGCTTCTCGGATGGTATACTTGTCTTGGGCTACTTTAAAGTAGATATAGTGGTCTAATAATTCAGCAATAGAATCTGTTAGTAAAGGATCTTGAATAAATGCATTGGGAATTTTGTCTTGAATGGCTCTTAAATTTACATGAGACAAAGGGGTTTGCATCACAGAAGTCATAATGCCTCCAACACGAGGAAGAGAATTGGGGAGCGCATCATAGAGCACAATATCTTTTGGCCCTGGTTCTTCATTTAAATTCATTTGTCGAAAGAAGCCATACCCTTCCGCAGGATTTAACCCCCAATAGTCAATTTCTGCATAAACATCTTCTTCCAAAAGGATAGGAATTCTAGAATCTTGGAAAAGCGTAAAGTCTCGTTCATACTCCTCTTCATTCCCCATTGTTATCAGATAAGACAAGTCGTTTTTTAGAAAAGGCATACTTGCCGCCAATAATTCATAAGTTCTTTGAACAACTTCAAAATCTTGACCACGACCATTGCTATAATTAAAAGCAAAAGTTCCTAATGTGCCATTCTTTGATATCGTCGAAGGATGGTAAATCACTTGCCCTTTTTTCGCTTGATTTCCTAGATGATCCACTCCCAACTCGTTAGCAAAACCTGCGTGCCCTTGATGGAGTTCGCTATTAATAAAATAAGTTTTTGGATTGGTGGTATGGAAGTCCGTAATGAGATATTTCACATATACTTTTCCATTAAGAAATTCAGACCATTTAACAAACTCTTCTGTATTCGATAATCCTCTATAGGTTGTAAAGCTATCAAGAGCTACAATTCCATCTCCATCCTCTTTGGAAATAGATATAGCAGCATTAATAGGATTCTGTATAGGAATATTCTGGTATTCAGTCATATCATCTATACCATCTCCATCCGTATCTATAGGAGATTCAATCGAATATTCCAGTACCTGATAATGCCCTAATGGATAACTTCCTACTGATTCAGTAATGATTGTGGTACCTGATTTACCTAATGTCATGGAAGTGGCTAATTCAAATTCGGCAGTAGAATTATGTCTGATTTTTAAAATATAATAATTTTCGGTTGTTGAGTTTACTTCAAGTTGAACTATTCCATCGCCATCAACGGTATAGTTTAAGATCGGCACCTCTTGACCATATATCAAATAAGTGTTTGATGCTATAATTGGTAATAAAAGAAGGACTCTTAAAATATAATTCATAGCAATTGATTTTATATAGTATTGAGGCAGTTATAGGTAGTGATTTGCATCTTTAGTATTGAAGTTTTATAACTAACTAGGAGTCGGGGGTCGGGCAGGCTGTCCTTCAGATTTGGAGCCACGTCGTTTGATAATCTTTGTAAAATAAATAAGATCTGGCTCTTTAGGTAGATTGAAAGACCAAAACGTCATAGAATATACAGTTTTATAGAAAATCAACTCGCTTCGCTTGTTGAGTGGCTACTCAGGCTGGCAGCTTAAGCTACGTTATGGGATACTACAAGCATTCCTTATTAATGCCCAAGACATATTTATTCTTAATATCAATAGAAACTGCGGTTTCTGCTCCTTTGAAACCTTTTATGGCTTCGTTTTTTAAACGTAGTTGCGCTTGGTCGCTTAAGGGTTTGGCTAAGGGGATATAGGACCAATGCCATTTTTCTTCGTTGTAGCCAGCTGGGCGGCCTCCTGGTCCTTTTGGGGTATAAGGTTGACAAAACCCAAATTTAGAGGCATTCGCTACTAGCCAATTATATTCTTTTAAGCCTTGGCCTTTTTCAAAATAGCTGTTTTCAAAATCATTAATATCTATATCTGTTCCCCAGTGATGTCTAGAACTACCGGGCATCGAACTCCACTTTAGTATTTTCAATGCTCGTTCTTTGGGGATAGGCGTAGTCTCTGCTAAATTTTCTCCCTCTTCTACTTTTCTTGCGCCTGTCCATTTGGCTTCCCATATTCCTTTTTGTGCTTCAAAGTTTCTGGTGGCTGAGCGAATGGTCAAGGTGATACCATCCTTTTTAGCAGCCTCATACATTTTTTTAAAAGACGACCAAGTATCTTTATGTAAATACCGTTTATTACCATCTGAATAGGGAGGATTGACTAATACAAAATCTGGATGCTTTACAGGGTCGAATCGACCCATGATATAGTTTAGGGTAATGCTCGAGTCCACCGCTATGGCTGGTATAGTGTCAGCCTTTACTATTTTATCAATAACAGGAGCTGTTTCTTTTATTTCTTTAGGCATTTCTTGACAAGCAAGAAGTAGGACGCTTATTAATACTATGAGGATATTTTTCATGATTTTATTTTTGTAGTTACAGTGGATTCTATAATTTTTCCACGAATTAACTAATTTTTGCAAAGCATCCAATTAATTAGAGGTTAATTTATTTTCATTGTATTCCGCAAATTAATCATCCCTCCTAAAAATTCCTTACATTCACCCTATTATTATGAAAATAGGAATCAGGAGTCAGGAGTCAGGGGTCAGGCAAGGGTCAGTTATCAGAGCATTTTGGCTATTCGAAAGCAGTTTTACTTTTAAACAAAGTCGGATACTTTCCTTTTCATCGAATTTTACCTGACTCCTCATCCCTGACTCCTAAAAAAAAAAACTTGAATATAATCATAGGTTGCTCTGGCAGCACAGGCAGTTCCTTATTAAAGACTATATTAAATAGACATACACAGATTTTTGCTGGGCCAGAGACTTGTCTATTTGCATTTCCTCAAGTGTATAACAACTGGGAAATACATCAGTCTACCCTATTAAAAAATATAACGACGGATGGGTGGGTGATTCGGAAAGGTATTAATCTATTCCAACCTGCTTATGGGTGGACAAAAGAAGACCTTGCAAAAGCTATCTCAGAAGCATTTAACTTTAAAAGTTTTGTTTCTACCTTTTTTAATAAACCCTTGGTCAATAATCAAAAGAAATATTGGATTGAAAAAACACCCGTTAATGCCTATGGCTTTCGTTCTTTTCTACAAGCGTATCCAAAGGGTAAAACAATACAGATTGTAAGAAACCCATACGATACAGTTGCTTCTTTAATGGCGCGTGGTATGAACCCATATTATGCGGCGGGGTACTACATTTATAATACTGCCATCGCAAGTTCTAGCAATACAGATGCTCGATATTATCAGTTGAAATATGAAGACCTTGTAGCACAGCCAACAGTGACTTTGAAAAAATTATTTCAATTCTTAGAAATACCCTTTGAGAAAAATATCATCACTGCTAAATATGAACAACGAAAAGAACCAACGACTATGGATGGTTGGAAACATCATGAAACAGCATCCGTCCAAGCTTCTAGTATTGGTCGCTTTAAAGAATTGCCTACTGCTCAGCAGACTTTAATTCAAACTGCGCTAGGGGTTTTTAAAATTCATCCCGACTATGCAGCCAAATACCATATCAACTATACTACTTGCCAAGAACTCTGTGAACTACTTGGCTATGATTTTCAAACGGTAATTGATTCTACACATCTTGCTACACTAAAAAAATATTACTGGAAAAATCGAGTTGGAAGAATACGGCATCTAGGATGGCAAGCGGTTCGTTCTTTTCCTGGGGATTAGAGAAGAGATTATAGTTTATAGAATATTATTAAATGAAGATTATCTTCTTAAGTTATCATTTAAAAATTCAACCAATTTGTAAACTAGGGTAACTGGATTTTGTTTGTGATAGGTTAAATCTTGTTGATTATTGTACAATTTTTCTGCTCGCTTAATTGCTTCTTCTTGAGAGGAATTCTCATCCTTTTGCAATATTTCATAAATCTGGAGACAGAATTTATATTTTTTACCGTCTCTAACGTAGTTAATATTCCATTTTTTGCTTAACTCATCATAATAAAATTTGCGTAGATTTTGCTGATCGGTATAGGCATAATGTAGATAAAACCAGAGCTCAAAAGCATCATTAGAATAGGCAACTTTATATTCAGGTTTTTGGATTTTTGCTTTTTCAATTGCATTATCATAATCTGCAAACTCCTTCTTCCCTTTCTTAATATCCATATCAAAAACGCACCAAACCTCATCATATTCTTTCTCTGAACTATTAATGATTGCTGATGTACTTTCTATCATTTTAAGTTTTGCCTGACCTCCTAAATCAATAGCTTCCACCGTCAAACTTAAAACAGGAAACGATTCAAAGTATAATTTTTCCGTTTGTCCTTCACATACAATAAGTATAGTTTTGTTTAAATCTGTAGTCTCTATTTTATATTTGGTAGGAGTACGTTTCTTTAGCCAAGCCTTATTTTGCCTCCTATCGGTTTCCTTTACGGCTTTTGTTCTTTTAGGCATCAGCGTACATTTGGAATAACTTATTAAAATTACCTAAGAATGGAATAGCACCATATTTGCCTTGAATATAATCTTTTTCAAAAGAGGCAGTATTGCGAATACCTTTGAATTCTACAAGTGTATATAAATGACTTGCACCATATTTATCTTTTTCTACAAAGTCGATTTGGTCTCTTCTGAATAAATCTGCGGATAAAAGATTAGTGTCATGGGTGACAAAAATTAATTGAGCTTTTGAATTCGTTGCAGCATTAAATAATTCAATAATTTTTTTGGTGAGTAGGGGATGAAATCTTGCATCAAATTCATCAATTATAAGCGGCGTTCCTTCTTTTAAGGCATTATAAATGAAAGGACTTAATTCAAACATTTTTTTTGTACCTTCAGATTCTTGAATATCAAAATCGAATGCATATTCTCCATGATTTTTCTTTTTTTTATTGTATGTCGTTCTAATAGAAACAACTGTTTTTTCTCTATTATCTTCTGGCAAATCGTTTTTAGAAAACTCAACTGTATCCAAATCTTTAATACCTACATCAGCATTTTTTAAGAAATCAACTATATATTGTTTTGTTTCAAGATTGTTAAGAGCGTCTTCAGCATAAGTATACATTCCTTTGCTATCAAGTCCACTAACAATTGAAATATCCGTAATAGTATCTATTAAGCTCTTTGATAATTTGCCAAAACCAAAAGATGCAACTGAGGTTAAAAAAAGAGAATTAGTCCTAAAAATTTCATTTTCAAAACCCTTTCCAAATAGTGTTGTAAGTTTATGTCCTTCTTCAAAATGTCTTTTGTTGACCTTATTGAGTTTATTATTTTCTCTAATGAATAAGGCGGTTTCTCTTGCTTTTGGTGTTGCAAATAACCATTCGCTTTTAATTTCTTTAGCATCTGCCTCAAAGCCATATCTATATCTTACTCCTTTATGTCTAAAAATAAGCTGGAAAAAAGTAGGTTCCTTTTTTGTTTCAGTTGATAATTGAAATGGTATAATTAATGGTAAGACATTTTCATCTTTTACAGAATCTTCGATAATTCTTATAAAATACGATAACGCTCGTATCATATTACTCTTTCCACTAGCATTAGCTCCGTAGATTGCTTTAGATTTTAAAAGCGACAGTTTATCATTAATTGTAATGACATTATTGACATCAAGGTCAGAATTCTTTGACTTAATTTTTGCTGCTGTTAGATTCAGTGTTTGAATATCCTTGAAGGACCAAAAATTACCAAAACTAAATTCTTCAATCATTTTTTTATTTTAATATTTGCAATTATTTAGTAAATATAGAAATAAGATATTGCAATTGCAAATACATTCAATACTCCATAAATTGGCAACTCCGTAATTAAACACTGTTCCATTTCCAACCTTACTCTTCATTTGAATCTATCCACCATGCTGTTCAATAATCTGCTGGGAAATGAACAATTCTAATAAATCAGCAGTTCCCATTTTGGGGTAGAGTTTTATCCAGTGATTTCCCGTCACTGGATAAATTCACCCTCCATCTCTTTAAAACTATCCAGTGACAGGAAGTCACTGGATAGTAAGGCTATCAAAAATCTTCAAAATGGGAATTGCTGCTAATAAATATTTTCCTCCCATAGTTATTTGATTTATAAGCATTTAAATAAAATCTATTCTTTCCTATGGAAAAAAAATCTAATTTATAATACTTGAATACTTGCTTTTATCATTTAAAATGAGATATATTGCATCATCAAAATTACGAAGCCTACCACCTACTATTTTACGCACAATTTACAACCTTCACAAAAGACAAATAAATAGTTAATAAACTATTTGTTCTATTACCACCAAAACAAATTTTACAAATTAATTAGCAATTTAAAAGATAGTAGTTATCTTTTAGACGGACCATCCATCTGAAAAAAAGGACGAACAATAGCTACTACTTTATTAGATATAATCCAAAATTCTATACTGAATTTATTTCGGTATACTTTTGACCAAAACACAGATTCCATGAACCGGTTAATTACTAACCGATTGCAGTGCATTTACACTTCAATTGTACCCTTACACAAGGCCCTTGTGCCAATCATCTTCTGTTTTTCTAACCTTCTTTTTGCACAAGCAAAAAGCCCCCATCGTTTTACAAAATATTTTAGCTTACCATCCTCATTTAACGCACTTTCGCTGGCACCACCTTGGATTAGGTCCTTGTGTTGACCTCCTCTCGAAAGTGAAAAGGAATAGGCAAAGACTAGCATTTACGGACTAGTCGCCATTAAAAAATAAGTTCCCGATTTTCAAATAATTACTTTTTTATAATGGGTTAGGAATCTATTTTAAAAAGAATCAATTGAAAATCTAAAAGGGAAATTATTTTTTAATTCATATTCAAATCTTGCTTATTTCCTAAAGAAGAATATCATACGGTTAATCTCAACAATGTACAAACTTGTCGCTTGACGGGCTTATAAGGCTATGTCTATTCTATTGATTAGCAGTTTATGTGCAAACATAATTCCCTAGTTAATAAATGAGTTCTTTAACAAATTCCGTGGAACGTCGAGGATCCTCGAGGTTTGAAACCTCGATGCTATATGATAATCATATGGCATCGAAGTTACAAACTTCGACGATCCACTACAATCACGGGATTTGTCAAAGAACGAATAAATGTAGTACAATTACGACCCTATCAGTGTGTACAAAATCAATAAATTCAAATGAATTTATTGAACACTAGACTTCTGTTTTAATACAACAAGTCTTGACAAGAATGTATACCAATTGTCTATCGGCTCTTTACGATTTGACACAGCAATACTGTATACAAGTGTTTAGAATTCGCTGGTCAAGGAAACAAGAAGTACTGCACTTTTTGTAAGACCCTTGCTATGCTCTTTCTAACAGAATACAGTTGCTGATTTTTTAACCAAAAACCGTGTTTAGTATTGATAAAAAATGAGTTAGTCTTTTGGTTTTATAATTAATTAAAAAACGACCAACTCATTTTTTCTTAATTATAATTAGTTTGTCCATCTCAACAAATTAATTACGGCGTTAAATTCAATTTATCCATGAGCAAAGTTTACAATTTTCTGCCCTCGATTGGCAGCGTAACCTTGTACAAATCTAGCAATATAGTACCGCTCCTTTTATCGGTAGTGCTACTATTTATAAGCATAATACAATTACCTGCAACCGAAAGAAATAGCTTTAAGGAAGCAACTAATGGTATCCTGTCCAACTCAGTTGGGCAGGTTTTTACAATGCCTACAGATGGAAAAGCTATTAGCCATACGATCCTCAATTGTAATGATGAAAATTCATTTAATAGTGCAGGTTCTATACTATATCCTGATGAAAAACCCAATACAGATACCATTACATTTTGCCCACAAAATCCCTGGCAAGTTATTAAGGTTAGTTTTACTCATTTTGATGTATCCAATGGAGATGCCTTAGAAGCATATGAAGGCGATTTAGAACAATTGCGAAATGGAACTGCTAATTATATAGGTAGTGCATCTGGCGGGAGTGCATCCGCAGCATTTGGTGCATGGGTGCAAGCGAATTGTGATCCTAATCTGAATCCAACTGGTTGTTTATCATTCCGTTTTAAAACGAATGGAGATTCTAATAAGGGAACAGGCTGGAACGCATGGGTGAATTGTACAGAACGGAATATTCAATTAAAAGCACCTGATATTCGTTCTAATGTATTGTGTGGAGAATATTCTGATGTTATCACTATTCCTGGTCTTGAAGTATCAACTGATTGTGGGGTAATCAATGATAATCTGCGAGTAGAAATTATTGGAAACCAGGGACATTGTGTGAATGCAATTGTTTCTAAATCTAGAAATGTATCTATTTCTCAATCATTTGCTATCGGTGTATATTCCATTAAATATACCTTACTCTCAGATGAGACCAAAACCATCTCTACCGTCTTTTCTGTTGGCAATCCCAGTGTCGTCTGCAACGATAGGGTAAATATTTCTCTAGGTTCAGGATGTAGTACTTCTTTAGTACCTGATATGATTTTAGAGAATACCTGTGATCCAATCCCAGGTATTATGTACTACCATATTGTGGTAAAAGATCCATATGGAAATATCATAGCAGAAGGCGGAAAAAATGGCAACTATCCTCAAATCTCGCATGATATGATAGATGCCTGTGGAGAAGACATTTATACGGCTACAGTAAGCATGGTTTACTTTGAAAATTTTCCATTAGCTTATTGTAATAGAGGAGTACAAAGAGAAACTTGTGAATCAAAAATAGTCTTTACAGATAAGACTCCTCCAGGATTTGCTGTCGGTACCTCTACAGATATAATCTATAATTGCAATATAGAATTATCGGAAGAAGGTTTAGAAAAATTTAGACCTGCCATTATTGATAATTGTTCTTCTGCAACCGTCTCTTTTTATACGGCTAGAGAAATAAGTGCGACAAGTAATTGTGATAAAACGTATACCGTTACTTGGTTAGCGACAGATGCTTGTGGAAATACAGCATACCTTGATAGAACCCTAATCATTAAAAGACCTGGCTTAGATAAAATCGTAAAAGTATCAGACACCAACCTAAGCTGTGGAGAGGATGATCCAAGTGACATAGAGGACTTTACGAAAACAGGTATATTAGGATTGAAGGTGGGCTTTGAGCATTTTGGCACCTTTCATATAACAGATACGATTCCACTAAGTACGACTGAGTATGTTTGTAATTATATCCTTACAAAAACAGATCAAAGCTTTCCATCTACTTGTGGTTCTAAAACATTTAGATATTGGCAGTTATTAGATTGGTGTGATAGTTCAACAGGGGTAGTGCCTATTGATACACAGTTAATTAAATTTGTGGACACTTTAGCACCAACTATTCATTGCACCCCCCATGCATCATTGGCCATGACGGAATATATTAATATCCCTGGTTATCAATGTGAATTGACCCCTACCTTTCCAACTCCTACTGCATCTGATATATGCGATCCTTCTGTAATGGTAAGCATGTTTACGGTCGAAGAATTAGGAGACAACGGGTATTGGTTGAAGCAAGCAAATAATCTAAATCAATCTGGTCCTCTAGGTGAAGGAACTTATCGGGTAGGTTGGAGAGCATTTGATATTTGTCCAGAACAAATAAAAGAAGATACTTGTTATCGCTATTTTGTTTTACAAGATAAAACCGCTCCTTCTGCTATCTGCAAAGATCAATTGAATGTTTCTATAGGTATCGACCATGCTAAACTACTTCCATCTAGTATTGATGGTGGAAGTACCGATGCTTGTGGTATTGCTAAGCTACTACTAAGACGGACTGTTTGTGGAGATATGAATACTTGGGAAGGAGTAAAAAATACCCACATCGCTGATACCTATGGTTATGAATTAGATCCTACAGGCTGGGCAGAAGAAGTCTTATTAGAATGTTGTGATATACAAAAGACTATTAATGTAGAATTACTAGTCATAGATAACAAAGGAAATTATAATTTCTGTGATGTCCATATCATAGCGGAAGATAAAATTAGTCCAACTTGCTCTTCTTTACCTGACCAATCGGCCTACTGCGATGAAGTGCATGCCATTAGCTTAGGATCGAGTACAGATGCCAACGGCAATGGATTATTTGATTTTAGTGAATGGGTGAAATTAGAGGGTACCTTGCTAGATTTTTACAACAGCAACTACGGAGATCCATTAACCAATTGTAATGATAACTTGGCTTGCAATGATTTGATTGTAGAACAAGAATATCAATTAATAGCAGCACAATGTGGCCAATTGCAAATACAAAGAAGATTCCGTGCAGTGGATTCGCAAGGCAATTCCTCTAATTGGGGGAATCAAAATATTACGGTTAGTTATCGCCCTGATTGGTCGATTACTTTTCCTATAGATTGGGTGGGCTATTGTGGAAATACCGTTCCTGATACAGATATAGATATTAGTAGTGGACTATGTGACAAATTAGCTTATGAGGTAAGGGATCAAATTTTCCAAACATCTTCTGGAGCTTGTTTCAAAGTATTACGAACTTTTACAATCATTAACTGGTGTAGATTCGATCAAGATGCTCCTGTAAAAGAAATCAATAGGATCGAAGGTAATACAGATAAGGTGACACTTCCACAAACAATCACTAGTGCAGATTGGGGGAATTATAGTAGTCTATCTTATGTCCAAATACTGGAAGTAAGAGATACCGAAGCACCTGTAATAAGTCTAGCAGAAGTAGAAGAATGCATTATCGGAGAAGCTTGTAATGGAGAGAAAACATTTTCTATTACTGCAACAGATTGTAGTGAAGATGCCACTAATTATTTGACTTATAACTGGCAAATATTTGAAAATAATATTTCGCTAGAAAGTGGTACAGGAAATAATTTTACAGCTACTGTAAAAGCAGGAATTCCATACAGAGTAGAATGGCTCGTCAACGATCAGTGTGGCAATACCTCCTTTGAAGCACCTACTTATTTATTTAAAGATTGCAAACCTCCTACGCCTTATTGCATCAGCGGATTGGCCATTCCATTAATGGATATTGGAGAAGTAGCTATCTGGGGGAATGACTTCAATATAGGTAGCTTTGATAATTGTACAAAAGAAAGTGATTTGGATATTAGAATCCACCACACTTCCTTAGGACCTGCACCTACTACCTTTCAAGAAATACTAGAATTACCAATAGGCGTTACTTTTAGTTGTATCCATATTGGTACTCAAATAGTTTCTGTCTATGTAATAGATGAAGCAGGGAATTATGACTTCTGTAATACCTCTGTTATTATACAAGACAATCAGACGATTTGTAATTTCGGTCAAGTAGCTGGAACAATTGCTATGAAAGATGGGCTAGCAGTAGAGGATACAGAAGTATTTATTGAAGGATCAGGGAATATGCCTCCTCCTTATACGACTAGCACCAATGGAGCTTATAATTTTGATGTAAGTATGGGGGCAGATTATATTATCAAACCTTATAAGAATCAAAATCCTTTGGAGGGGGTATCCACGTATGATTTAGTGCTAATTACAAAACATATTTTAGGGATACAATCCTTTGATTCTCCTTATCAATATATTGCAGGAGATGCTAATAAATCAAATTCTATTACGGCTTATGATATTGTCGTTTTGAGAAAATTGATTTTAAACATAAGCACAGATATTCAAAACAATACTAGCTGGCGTTTTGTACCAGCGGACTATGAATTTACACAGCTTAATCCTCTTCAAGAAGATTTTGAAGAATCTATCCTTGTATCAAATTTGCCAGACATGATCGTTAATCAGGATTTTGTAGCTATTAAAATTGGGGATATATCAAGTAATGCAGCAGGAAATACATTTTTAGCTACTGCTTCGCGCTCTAGTGACCACCAATTCGTGCTAGAAATAGAAGATCAAAAAATTAAAAAAGGAGATCATGTCACTGTTCCTTTTTATACGACTAGCTTAAAGGAGATCGAAGGATATCAATTTACTATGTCTTTCAATAATTTACTATTTGAATCCATAGAAGAAGGCATTATAGGCGATGAACACTTTGGTATTACACATTTAGACCGTGGATATATTACAACGAGTTGGAATAGCTTCTTTGCTAGTATTTCTGAACCCTTAAATAGTACTTCAACTTCGACGTTGCAGAATGAAGAGAGAATGCTTTTCCAGCTCACTTTCACGGCTACCAAAGATGGACAATTAGCAGATTTTTTAACAATCAATTCTGATTTAACCATAGCAGAAGCTTACCATGTAAATGGCGATCTGTTGGATGTGTCATTAAATACCGCTCCAACATTTGAAGAAGGAGGAAGTTTTAAAGTAACTCAAAACAAACCAAATCCATTTAAGGAGGCGACCGAATTTAGTTTTGAACTTCCTGAAGCTAGTGATGTAAAGCTTCACATCATAGATATTCAAGGGAAAATAGTATTCAATAAACAAACCTCTTTTAATAGAGGATTCCATACTATTCGTTTTAATCAATACCTCCCAGCAGGTACTTACTTTTATCATTTGTCTTCATCATTTGGTGTAGCCACTAGGAAAATGATTGTAGTAAAATAAGCCTAATTCTGAATAGGTAGAGAAGCTTAAAGTTAAACTCCAACTACTAACTCCAATGCTTCTCTACATTCTTTCCATACTAAGTAACGACAAAACAATAACGGAACCTCCTGTCTTCACAGGAACAGAAAGTTCTTTGTCCAAAAAGGTGCTTTAAAAGTTCAAATTCAAGTATCAAGTTCAAGTTCAAAAACGCCATGTAGACCCAGACGTTTGCTAGTGTTGCGTTTTGAATTTGAACTTAGCTCTTGCACTTGAACTTCATAATATACTTAATCGGTTTTTGGGTATGGGGCCCTTTTACGGGGTCCTTTTCCAAAACCATTTTCACAGACTTGTTACCAAATAATAAGTCTAAAGACTTATACTTAAATCGGTTTTTGGGATGGCCTCTCCTTTCGGGGAGGGGCTTCTTTTAAACCCTTTTAAAGTACAAGTTCAAGTATCAAGTTTAAGTTCAACACATGATGTTGACTTAGACGATTGCTAGCGTCACGTTTTGAATTTGATCTTGGTGCTTGCACTTGAACTTCAAAATATACTTAATCGGTTTTTGGGTATGGGGCCCTTTTACGGGGTCCTTTTCCAAA
>CAYOBX010000035.1:14476-19798 GCA_964402245.1 uncultured Saprospiraceae bacterium
TGGGATGGCCTCTCCTTTCGGGGAGGGGCTTCTTTTAAACCCTTTTAAAGTACAAACACTAGCCTCTAATTCGAGTTCAGGATATAAGGCTAGCAAACATCAAAAGTCAACATCACGGGTAAAATTGAACTTGATCCATGTGCTTGAACTTGAAAAAAGAAATAACCAAAATTTTTAAGGTAGAAATCTCACAATACTACCATCAACAGACATTATTCAAAGAATTAAATTTTGGATCTAAGTAAAACGTCAGTGATTATTTCGCTGGCGTTTTTTTTGTCAACTAAGGAATGATGAAAGAAAAACAAATGATGCATTCTTACCCAGAACCGAGACAAAAAACTAAGCCTGACGGTTTGGCAGCCGACTGAATCATTAAAAATTTTTATTTTATTAGGCGTATAAAGGGCAATAAATTTTAATTATGTGTTATTTTGTAGGAAATAATTCTAGAATATTCAGATCACATTTAACATCTAACATCTAATACTCATGCTAAAGAAAATCAATCCTACTACAACAAATGCTTGGAAAGCATTAGAGCTACATTTTCAAAAAACTAAAGATCTTCAAATGAAAGATCTTTTCGCTAGCAATCCTGAACGATTCAAAGAGTTCTCTTTGCAAGTAGAAGATATATTAGTTGATTTTTCTAAAAATAGAATTACCAAAGAAACGGTAGACTTATTAATTGATTTGGCAAAAGAAACAAAAGTAGCCGATGCAATTGAGCAACTATATTCTGGTGCTGAGATCAATCAAACAGAGCAACGTGCAGTACTTCATACAGCACTAAGAAATCGAAAGAATACCCCCATATTATTTGAGGGAAAAGATGTAATGCCACTAGTTAATGGAGTGCTAGATCAAATAAAAGAATTTACCAATAAATTAAATTCAGGCAATTTAAAAGGTTATACCGGTAAAGCGATTACTGATGTTGTAAATATTGGTATCGGAGGGTCTGATCTTGGCTTAGTCATGACCACAGAGGCATTGAAACCTTATTGGCAACCAGGTATGAATGTGCATTTTGTATCCAATGTCGATGGCACGCATATTTCAGAGACGCTTAAAAAGGTAAATCCTGAAACCACGCTTTTCATCATTGCTTCTAAGTCTTTTACGACCCAAGAAACCATGACCAACGGCCATACAGCTAGAAATTGGTTTTTGAAGCACGCAAAAAATGAAACAGATGTAGCTAAACATTTTGTAGCAGTATCTACGAACGCTAAATCGGTAACAGAATTTGGAATTGCGCCTGAGAATATGTTCGTTTTTTGGGATTGGGTGGGCGGCAGATACTCCTTGTCTTCTGCAATAGGTTTGGCAATTGCTTGTACGATCGGTTATAAAAAATTTGAAGAATTACTGGATGGTTTACATGCAATGGATGAACATTTCCAACAGGCACCAGCAGAAAAAAACCTACCTATTCTTTTGGGTTTAATCGGTATTTGGTATAACAATTTTTATGGTTCAGAAACGGAAGCTATTTTTCCATACGATCAGTATATGCACCGTTTTGCTGCTCATTTTCAGCAAGTGAATATGGAAAGTAATGGTAAATACTTGGACCGAAATGGCGATCATGTCAACTACCAAACTGGCCCTATACTATGGGGCGAACCAGGTACGAATGGACAACATGCTTTTTATCAACTTATTCACCAAGGTACTAAATTGATTCCTTGTGATTTCATCGCACCAGCCATTAGTCACAATCCAACAGGCAATCATCATGATATATTACTGGCTAACTTCTTTGCACAAACAGAGGCCTTAATGAAGGGAATGACAATGGCAGAAGTAGTCGATGACTTAGAAAAATCAGGAACTTCTCCTGATGAAATAATGAAATTGGCACCGTATAAAGTATTCAAAGGAAATATTCCCACTAATTCTATCTTTATTAAAAAAATAACACCTTACACTTTAGGGCAACTGATCGCTTTGTATGAGCACAAAATATTTGTCCAAGGTGCTATTTGGAATATTTTTAGTTTCGATCAATGGGGCGTGCAATTAGGAAAATTATTGGCTAAACAAATTTTACCAGAATTAGGAGATAATACGCCTATAGATACACATGATGCCTCTACACAAGGCTTGATTAATCATTACAAGAAATGGAGAGCTAGTGACTCTGTATAATACATAAGGTTCTTTATCTTAGTACTTGGCAACAAGTATGTTTTAGATATTACTTTAGAGGGCACAATTTCACAAGGTTTTTTTATAAAAAATCTTGTGAAATTGCACCCTCTAAAAAATTATAGAACCTAGACATTTTGCTCCAATCATAAATTAAGATGGACTACCTCCTCCAATTAGACCAATCCATATTTCATTTTATTAATGAAGCTTGTAAAAATACTTTCTTCGATTGGCTCCTTCCCTATTGGCGGAATAAGTTTTTTTGGATTCCTCTCTATATTGTTTTAATAAGCACTATCGTTTATCACTTTGGCAAACAAGGTATTATTGGTATTTTATTTTTGCTACTTTCTGTAAGTATCACAGATGCTACTAGTAGTTGGTTGGTTAAAAATAATATCGAACGGATTCGTCCTTGCAATCAAGTAGGTTTTAAAGAAACGGCTCATTTATTAGTGCCTTGTGGGAGTGGCTATAGTTTTACTTCTTCTCATGCTGCCAATCATTTTAGTATCGCTATATTCTTAGTTTTAACATTAGGCCGTATGTGGAAATGGATGCGGTTGCCGTTGTTGTTTTGGGCAGCTTCTATAGCCTTAGCTCAGGTCTATGTAGGCGTGCATTATCCAAGTGATATTGTAGGAGGGGCTATCTTGGGAAGTATGATTAGTTGGGGGATATTTTGTTTGGTTAGGTATAAAAATTATCTTTGCTAAAAACAGTTAGCTAACAAACAATGGGAACGACAACTTCTTCACTAAATCTTAGAAAGATTAGGCGCATCGCCTTAGTGTGGATGCTCATTAGCTGCTTTCAGGTATTTTACGATTCCTTAGTCGTTCAAACTTTCCTTGAGGATTCCTCTGTTTATAGATTCTGGCATATTTTGGTAGTAAATTCTATAATTGCCTTGATAGCTGGTGCCACGGCAGGGCTTATTCTAACAAAAATGGAAGCTTGGATAAGAACCATGCCTTTTTGGAAAGCCATTTGCTATATCTCACTTATTTATACTGTTTTTGGTATCTTACTCATCGCCTTAGGTTCTACTTTATTTCAAATTATCACTCGACAAGCCTCTCCTTTTTCTGCGGAAGTAGGGCAAGGAGTTGCAGGTTTTATGCATAGTGCTGACTTTTTAAAGCAATTCCTTACATGGGGAGTGGTCATGATTGGAACAATTATCGTATTGGCGGTTAATGATAAATATGGGCAAGGAAACTTTAGAGACATGCTAGCAGGTCGCTATTTTCAACCTAGTGAAGAAGAGCGCATTTTTATGTTTCTAGATATCAAAGGCGCTACGACTATTGCAGAGAAAATTGGTGCGCAGAAATATTTCTATTTTTTACAAGATTTTTTTGACGATGCCACCTCACCAATCCTAAAAACAAAGGGAGAAATCTACCAATATGTCGGTGACGAGATAATTATAAGCTGGAGAATGAATACTGGCATTGAACAAGCCAATTGCATTGAATGTTTTTATGCTATCCAAACTGCTATACTAAACAACCAAGATAGATATTTAGAAAAATATGATTGTATTCCTGTTTTCAAAGCGGGTTTGCATTATGGTAAAGTAATGGTTGGAGAGATGGGACGTGTCAAAAAAGAAATTACTTTTTCTGGCGATGTCCTCAATACTGCTAGCCGTATTCAAATGGAATGCAATAAAAGAAATGTTGCTCTTTTAGCTTCTGATCAATTATTGTCTATCCTCTCTTTACCTGATTATATGACTCCAAAACCACTAGGGAATATTGAATTACGGGGCAAGATGGAGAAAGTCAATATGAGTACAATTCTTTTGAATTATTAGAATAGTATTTTTATCAGTAGCACGGAATTCATTCCGTAAATCTATTGAGCGAAGATAGACAACTAATCTGCGCTGCGCTCGATTAGTTGTAATACGGAATAAATTTCGTGTTACTGGAGCTTCTTCACCACAAACGTTATTTGGAGATTTATAAAAGTATAAAGAATGAAAAATTATTTTCTCTTATTAATCATCAGTATATTAGTCATCGCTAGCTGCACAGATGATGGCGATACAGATATTGGCACTACTACCTATGACGTTGATCCTACTTTTGAGCCGTATGTACAAGAATTTATAGCAGAGGGCTCGAAGCGTGGTCATGATATTGACTTTAGTGATACAGGACTCCGTATTGAATTTTCTGATACCGCTATAGAAGGAGCGAGTGGATTGTGTTTTTTAGGAGAGCACCATATTATAATCAACAAAGAAAACTGGTTTCGATTTAGTGAAAGATTTCGGTCCTTCTTATTGTTCCATGAACTAGGGCATTGCGAATTAGATCGTTTGCATCGGAATGAACAGTTTGATGATTTAACTTGGAAAAGTATTTTAAGAGGAAGTCCATTAACAGGTATTCAAAATCGTTTTCCTGTTACCTATTTTGGTTTTAGAAAAGACTATTACATAGATGAACTGTTTGACACGAATACTCCTGATCCTGAATGGAGTAAAGTGCAATTTGATTATAATGAAACCTTTAATAGAAATAATCTCACTACTATAGAAGATGTAAATCGCCTGAATGAAAGATATACCACTTCTTTAAATGAATATGAATTAGAAGCCGACTTCACTTTACCAACGACCGCAAATACTATCACTAGAGTGGAATGGGGCGCAAATGATTTGAATTACTATTTATACGTTTTACCAGGGTGGGGATATTATGTAGGGGTCACTTTAGAAAATTTAGATAATGATATTTTTTATGATAATAACACGACTCTTTTCAATGGCAAACCGATTGAAAAAATAACCATTCGACAAAAAGATGATGTTACTCAAATATTCATCAATGAACAATTCGTTTTTCATTTAGATGCACTTCCTGCTTTAGAGTATTATCAGTTAGGAGCTACTAGCGGTAGTACTTTTGATACTACTTTTGATATTGAGCGATTTGAGTTGAATGAGTTAGAGTGAGGAATAATGAACACGGAGGCACAGAGCACAGAGCACACAGAGTTTTAGTCTCTGTGTGCTCTGTGTCTCTGTGTTCATTATTTAAACTGTAGCTAGAAGATGAACATAGAAGCACGGAGCACACGGAGAATAAAAACTCTGTGTGCTCTGTGTCTCTGTGTTCATTATTTAAACTGTAGCTAGAAGATGAA
>CAYOBX010000035.1:19898-20359 GCA_964402245.1 uncultured Saprospiraceae bacterium
GGAGCACACGGAGAATAAAAACTCTGTGTGCTCTGTGTCTCTGTGTTCATTATTTTAAATAGCCGCTAAAATCCCCTTCAGAAACTCATTAAAATCAAACGCCCCTTCTTCCGACAAACCCATTCTAACCACTACTAAATTTTGGGAAGGTAATATAAAAACTCGCTGTCCTTGAAAACCATTACAAGCATACATATCCTTTGGAACATCTACTAACTCCTCATCTGCATTTAGCCAAAAGAAAGCACCATAACCTTTAGCAGAAGCATTGGCTGGCCTGCGCGTATAATCGACCCACCCCTCTGGAAGTATTCTTTCTCCTTGCCAAACACCATCATTTAAATAAAACTGCCCAAATTTCGCCCAATCTCTAGGCGTAGCAAAACAATAAGAAGACCCAACAAAAGTACCAGATGCATCAGGTTCTATGACCGCACTATGCATACCGATTTTATCCAGCA
>CAYOBX010000036.1:0-20340 GCA_964402245.1 uncultured Saprospiraceae bacterium
CAACAAAATTACTTCGTTTTAGTGAGCATTTATTTCTACCCCATCTCTAGTAATATATCGCGCTTGCAAATGTATAGTAATATTTACAATTGATAGTTAATTCTCGCTACTTTAAATTATGAATCAATTGGTCGATTGATCCAATAATTTAATTGATAAATATGCCAAGTTATTTAGTATTTTTTATAAGGCAGAGCCTTATGGATAATAGGCGCAAAGCAGAGCCTTTGCGCCAGCATATTGAACTACTCCTTTTCCAGAATAATAGCTTTAACATCAGCTAAGGAAGATGCTTGTTGATGACTAGCAAAAAGCTTTAATCTTTGTGTCCCTTTATTCAAAGAAATAACACCTAATTCCTGTGTTGCCCAAGTTTGTTCATCTGCTTCGACTAACCTATCCACTTGTTCATAATCATCTACAAATTCGGAAGAGAAGGCTTTTCTGATAGAACTATCTAAATGCTTATTGTTTGCTTGGATGGTAATAGGTATACCTACCGAAGTAGCAGGGCAGGCATATTTTAAACTTACTTGATAAGAACCATCTGCTACCACATTAAGATTCCAATACATCGTATCAGCAGGACTAGTCCAATTCGTAAACCAATCATTGCACCAGCCCCAATGAGCGGTTTTGTATTGGAGTGATCCTGTGAAATATCCTTCATGGGCAGGTAAAGACACACTTGGACTTGCTGTATAACCAACAGGAATTGGAGCAAACTCTTGTAAGTTTTTAGTCACTTCCTCATATTTATTTATATAGTCCTCATACATAGATTTCCCAATATGTGGAAATTGATTTATTAGATTCTGTTTTTCAAAAGGATCTGCTAATAAGTCCGTTAATTGATATTCATTTTCATTGGTAATAGTCAAACGATGTTGTTGGGTTCTAGCGGATCCTTTATACTTATTTTGATTGACGCTGAAGGTGTATAACGTACGATTGGAAAGGGTATCCGCTTGTTGAGTCAATATTGGAGCGAAACTAATACCATCCAATGGGAGCGTTTTCGTAGGCTTTAATTTTAATAAATCTACAAGGGTAGGTAATATATCAATATGACTGGTTAATTGCTTAGATATTTGGCCACTTTCTAAATGGTTTTTCCAATAAAAAAAGCAAGGTACTCTCACACCACCATCATTGATCCATCCTTTGCGTCCTTTCATATTTGCATTATAGCGATCAAAATTAGGCCCATTATCTGTTAGGAAGATGACTAAGGTGTTTTCTAATAAATTTAAATTTTCTAGTTGGTTTAAAAGTCGACCAATGTTGTTGTCAATATTTTCAATCATCCCATATGTAGAAGCAATTTTATCACTTAATCCTTGGGCTTTGTATTTTTGATACAATTCATCAGGCGCAATAAAAGGGGTATGCGGGGTATTATAAGGTAGGTAGGCGAAGAATGGTTTTTCTTTATTTCGCGCTATAAATGTCATGGCTGAATCTGTTAGTATATCAGAAATATAGCCTTTAGTAGCTATCATCTTTCCATTGACTTCTAGGGTAGGATTAATATACCGATTCCAATGCCCTCCGCAAAAACCAGTAAAAGTATCGAAGCCTTGTCCATTTGGATTTTCTGGATAATGTGCGCCATTATGCCATTTGCCAAAACAACCAGTTGCATAGTCATTGGCTTTGAATAATTCTGCTAAAGTTGTTTCTTCACTTCGCATAGCCTCCCCATTTCTGGTCACCCAAGTAGTCCCTGTTCGATAATGATAACGACCAGTTAGGAGACTGGCTCTAGTGGGCGCGCATACAGGACTTACATAAAAGTTGTCTAAACGAAATCCTTCCTCTGCCAATCTATTTTGAACAGGGGTTTGGATACTATCATTGCCATGTAAGTTAACATCCCCATATCCTTGATCGTCTGTTAAAATTAGTATCACATTTGTGGGGGTAGGAGAGAGAGGCTCTTCTTGATTACAAGCGAATAAACTGAATAGTAATAGAAGTAGGGGATAATATTTCATTAGGAGATGAGTTGTGGGAAAGAATAAATCAGTCCTATTTGCTATGTAAGACGACGGGGTTGTTTTCTACACCCCCTTACTTAAAGAATTACTGATTGTAACGGATTGCGGTGATTTACAAATTGTGTTGTATTCAATACTTGTACTATATAAATAACCACGAATTCACTAATTTCTAGATTAGGTATAAATTAGTGAATTCGTGATTTTACTATAATTGTTGTTGAAAGTCTCTTCGAGACTATATCTTTCATTCACCGCAATCCGTTATAATCAGGTAAATTTATTTCTACATCGTTCCTTGTTGCAAATGTGGAAGATATTATTTTAAACTAGTCAAAAATTCAGTTTGTATAGTCTTTGTTTTATCCTTAGCATACCACAAATGTAATTGTTCAGCTGCATTTAATGAAATTTGTTGACGCAAATCCAAATCATCTGTAGCCAATGATTCTACTTTGGCATCTAATACTAGTTGCTGCATTTCCTTAGGTCGTGGCCCCCAAGTAGTTAACACCTCGGATGTTTCGGTATCTAAAACGATAATTTTTGGAATAGATCGTGCATGATTGGTCAAAAAAGCATCGATTACTTCCAGGTTTTTATCTCTTAAAATAAGTCGTAGGCTGATCTTATCATTTTCCAAAGCCATATGATTAAGTACAGGTACAATTTGAGCAGCATCTCCGCACCAACCTTCTGTGATGACCAACCAAGTAATAGGTCGATCCATTTTTGCTAATTGTTGAATAGTCTCTTCCGTCAACCGACTACGTTTATCTAGGCGATTCATACGAGCAAGATTTAATTTAGTATAGTTAAGCATTTCTTCACTATGATCTTCACCTGTCGTTTTTTGTTGGTCAAATAAATCGTCAATTAACAGCCGATATGCTTTATAGGTATACGCATTTTCTAATATGGATTTCTCAATAAACTTCATAAGATAATTTTTTTTATCAAACACTTGAAATAGGATCAATGTTTTTGTTTCCTCAATTAAATATTGTTTTAAATTTATCGTTCTTGGACAATTTTTGCAAATGTACAAAAGTTACTTAGGTACAATAAGGCTACTCTAAAACTACAGCAATAATTTGTAAAATAGATCTCTGAATAATCTCTTTTATCTCTAATTTATATTATATAGCCTCAATAGATTTCAGAGATGAGTTCACTCCGACACAATTAATTAAAAATATAGGCATATAGATTATATACTTCAAACGGGATAAAAAAGTGATTTTGAAAAAGATCAGCAATTCCCATTTTGAAGATTTTTGATAGCCTTACTATCCAGTGACTTCCTGTCACTGGATAGTTTTAAAGAGATGGAGGGTGAATTTGTCCAGTGACGGGAAGTCACTGGATAAAATTCTACCCCAAAATGGGAACTGCTAGAACAGAAACTAACTTTGGATTAATGACTCCACAAAGGATGGTGGAACATATCAACAATAAATGAATCAAAATAAAACGCCTTGGTATTACCTTGCCCTATTAATCTTAGCAGGAGAAAGTGTATTTATTCTTCCGTTTGTTCTGCCTCGTGTCTTTAGGCCTACCGTGTTGGATACCTTTAATTTGGATAATGTTCAGTTAGGATTTTGCTTTTCTATCTATGGGATAGTTGCTCTATTATCCTATTTATTTGGCGGACCATTGGCGGATAAATATCCTCCACGTAAATTAATTGCAGTTGCATTGTGGATGACGGCTTTGGGTGGATTAGTATATTCGACTTTTCCAAGTTATACACCTCTAAAGATGCTTTATGGGTATTGGGGTTTTACCACGATATTTTTATTTTGGGCACCTATGATTAAGGCTACCAGAGTGTGGGGTGGATCAAAATCTCAAGGAAAAGCATTTGGATTTTTGGATGGCGGAAGAGGCTTAGTTGGTGCACTAGTCGGTACATTAGGAATACTTGTTTTTTCTTTATTTTTAACATCAGAAATCACAGAAGCATCTAGTGCTGAAAACAGAATGGCGTTTAGATATGTCATCCTAGTTTTTACGGCTATCATTTCATTGGTAGGAATTTTAGTATGGTTCTTTTTGAAATTAGACGAAAGTATAGAGCAAGAAATTCTAGTAGATGGAATCACTGTCGCTCAGATAAAAGAAGTCTTACAACTACCTGCTGTTATTTTATTGACGATCATTATTATGTGTGCTTATGTTGGTTATAAAGTAACCGATATTATTTCTCTTTATGCCCAAGACGTAATGCTATATAACCAGATCGAGTCCGCACAAGTAGGTACTTTATTGCTCTATATTCGACCCATTATTGGGGTGCTACTTGGTGTAATAGCAGATTTGACAAATACTACTTTTTGGTTGATGCTCAGTTTTCTGATTACCTTTACTGGTGCTCTTTTATTTGCTACAGGTATTATCTCTCAATCAGGAACTGCCTTGTTTTTTCTGTCTATTTTAGTTTTTTCCGTTGGGGTGTATGCTGCAAGGTCTTTATATTTTGCTGTCATGGAGCGTGGACAAATTCCTATCATGTTTACGGGTACAGCGGTGGGGGTTATTTCGCTCATAGGTTTTACGCCTGATATTTTTATTGGACCAGTAATCGGTTATTTTTTAGAAGGGTCTCCTGGTGAAGTAGGGCATCAGCATGTTTTTTGGATGTTGGCTGGCTTTTCTTTTGTTGGTGGTTTGGCGGCTTGGTATTATTATAAATTATTTGGAAGGGTAAAAAATTTGTAAGGACAATTATACTCATTGATAAGATAACGAACAACGTTCCTTGGAGGAACGTCGTTCGTATACGGATAAATGGGCAATCACAAGGGATTGCCCCTGCGTTATTTTTTTGCTTGACGCTCTGCCTCTTGAAAAACACGAATAAAATTACCACCCCATATTTTTTCAATATCCTTTTCGGAATAACCACGCCGCACTAATCCTATAGTGACATTCAATGCATCCGCCGCATCCGCAAAACCATTAAAATGGAATGACAAAAAGAGGATTAGGATCGAAATATATTGAAATGGTTTAGGCATAAAGCTGGAATTTATTATATTAATGGATTCGTTTATTGTTTTTTTTCCTATTATTTTTGTTTACTCAATAACCCATAAACATCAAGGTACATAAATATGTCAGCAACTTCTAAAAATATAGCCTATTCCATTTTAGACTTGGCCTTAGTATCAGAAGGCGATTCTATCAGTAAGACCTTAAATAATAGTTTAATATTAGCACAAAATGCAGAAGCATTTGGCTATACTCGTTATTGGTTTGCAGAGCATCATAATTCTATGAGTATCGCTAGTGCATCACCTCCTGTTTTGATTAGCCATATTGCGTCAGGAACAAAGACGATAAGGGTTGGTTCAGGAGGAATTATGTTGCCTAATCATTCTCCTTTAATTGTGGCAGAACAATTTGGAACACTAGGGGCATTACATCCGAATCGGATTGATCTAGGCTTGGGTAGAGCAACTGGAACAGATCAAGCTACTGCTTTTGCGATACGTCGAGATAGAATGAACTCAGTTTATAAGTTTCCAGAAGAGATTAATCAAATTCAACAATACTTTTCTACTGGTAATGCACAGGCAAAGGTCCGTGCTCAAATTGCGGAAGGCGTTAATGTACCCATTTATATACTAGGCTCTAGCACAGATAGTGCGCATCTTGCAGCGAGATTGGGATTACCATATGCTTTTGCTAGCCACTTTGCTACCACTCATTTGATGAATGCTTTGGCTATTTATCATCAAGAATTCCAACCTTCCATTTATTTACAAGAACCGTATGCTATAGCTGCGATTAATGTTATCATAGGGGAGAGCGAGCAGGCAGCCGAACGCATGTTTACAACACTTGTCCGTGCAATCATTGGGTTATTAACGAATAATCGAGGTTATCTACAAGCACCTACAAATATGACAGGTGATTTGCGTGAAGTATTAAAACATCCTGCGGTGCAGCAAATGCTGAAGTATGCTTTTGTTGGCAATAAAGAAATGGTGAAGGAAAAAACGGCAGCTTTTTTAGCGCAGACCAAAGTCAATGAATTGATTGCAGTGACTAATATTTATGATGCAAAAGATCGGATCAACTCTTATCGTGTATTTAGTGAACTTATGAAAGAACTTAACAGTATTACCGAATCCGATACCGAAACCCTAGATAAAATTCCCGTCCACGGCTAGGGCAATCAGGATCTACTGCCGATAAGATATAATTCTTGAAAACTAGTATATTCCCTAAAAAAATATTATTTTGCATAAGAGGAATGAGAGAAAACTGATTTTTAAAAAGAATAAATATGAATCCATTAGAATTAAAAGGAGGAATAATTGAATTAATTGGACAAGTTAAAAATAAGGAACTATTACAACATCTTTATGAAATTATATCTGAAGTTCTGTCGGATACAATAGAAGATACAATAGAGTTATCTCCTGAGCAAGAATTTCAATTAGATGAAGATATTAGAGCGAGTGAAGATCCTCAAAACTTAGTTGACCATAAGATTGCAATTTCAAAAATGGAGAAATGGTTGAAAAAATAAAATGGAATGAACGCGCTTTAAACTCCTTTCATGATATAGCTGTTTATTTAGAATCTGAATATTCAACAAAAACTTCTGAGAAATTTGTTCAAAATGTTTTTGACAAAATTGCCGCTTTACAAAAATATCCAACCATTGGTAGAAAAGCTCCGAAAAGAAAAAGTATTCGTTTTATTTTAGTCGAAAAGCACTATCGTCTTTATTATAGAGTGAGCGGAAGTACTTTAATAATATCAACTATTTTTGATACAAGACAAAATCCTAAAAAAGATATTCACCAGTAATATTTTTTACTCCACAATCCGATACCGAAACCCAAGATAAAATTCCCGTCCACGGCTAGGGCCCCATACTGAAGAAGTATCAAAATAGGGACTAAAAGGATCTTCCCAACTAATTATAGGTCGATTTTGTCGAAAGTTGAAAATGTTTTCACAACCAACATATAATTCAAAAGGCTTTAAATTATAAGTAAATTGTGCATTGACTACTGTGTAAGGTTTGGAAAAATCGGGCCGTTGAAATTCAACAGGATTTTGTTGAGTGTTAGGTAGGCGTTGTGATCCAAACCAATGGATATTGGTATCGAAATGATATTTTTTTGAAATGGGTTGAAAACTAAAAGTAGACAGTATCTTATGTCTTGAATTAAAAGGCAGTTGCTCATGCCGATTATTAATTACACGGTATACATCTAAATAAGTATAGCCCACTTTCCAATTGAATCGCTCTTTAAAATTAATAGCTATCTCCGCTTGATAACCATTGCTTATACTTTTATCTCTAAAGTTTTGAAGTAGTACTTTCTGAGGATCTGTGTCAAAATCTGGAAAGATTTGATTCTTGAAATCTGTTCGATAATAATCTAAGCTTAAAACACCATTTATAGAAGTTCCTTCCATCTTATGGGTAAAATTTACGCCATAATTAATTGCCTCTTCTGGTGCTAAATCATCCGCTATAATTAGATCTCTGGAGCTAACTAGCAAATTAATATTTTCACTAAACAAATTAACGGTTCGCCAACCTTTTCCGATATTAGCTCGAACCACTGTTTCTGGGGAGAAGGAATATTTTAGGAGGGCTCTTGGTGTAAGATGAAAACCAAATTGATTATGCTGATCGACTCTAATACCTGTCATCCAAGTCAATTTATCCTCCAATAAGTACAAGGTGTTTTCTGCAAAAATACCAGGAATCTTTTCTTTTAATTGATATTGGCCTGCAAAGGTTCTAGATAGTACTTCTGTTGAATAACTTAAATCTTCTTTTAAATCAGAATAACGATAACTGATACCTGTTTTTAAAACATGTTTCTCTTTATAAGTGTATTCGTATTGAAGGTTTGCATACAAATACACTTGTTCCGCATCGTATTTTGTTACCCCAAAATAAGCATTTTGATTTTGGTGAAAACCAGAAAAAAAGGCTGTTAAATTATGTACATCATCCCAACGAAAACCCGTTTTTACAGATAACTCTGGTTGGTTGAATTGTACGGTTTGTCCATACACCTCACTACTACCTTGATCTTGGGAAGGTTGGAAATTCGTCTGCCCTCCAACTCGTTCTTCCTTTAAAAAGCGAATATTGATCTGGCTATTCCATCCCCACTCAACAGGATTGCCATATACCCATTTATTATTAAAAACATAACGTGTTAATATGGGTACATCAAGGAAAGTATCTTTATCCCTATCTACTTTTTTGGCAGGTTGGACTGTTCCAAAAGAAGCCAAACTATTCCAATTTCCTTTTTTGAAAGCATAGTTGATATTAAGATGCTTTTCCATAAAACTATTGATATAGCCATTGACTAGTAATTTATCTGTTGTTTTTGGATTTTTGGTTTGTACATTAATTTGCCCACTGATACTTTCAAATCCTTGTAAGACACTATTCGCTCCTTTGGCAATGAATATATTATCCACCAAGGTACCTGGGATACTGCTTATTCCATAAGTAGAAGATAAACCTTTGAATAATGGAAATCCATCCAACAATACCTGATTATATACACCCGATAAACCAAGAATCCGTAATTCTTTAGCATTTGTTACAGCGTTAGTCGTGTGTGGTTGAACACTCGATTGCCCACCAAAGCAACCTGCCAAATCACAACAAGCCGCCTGTCTTAAACTGGTTTGCGTAATCTGCTCGGTTTTAATTGCCTTAATATTGGAAATAATAACTGCATCTTGTTGACCTGAAATGGTCACTTCATTTAGGATATTCGTTGTGGTTAATTGGAAATTAATAGTGGAAGGAGTAGTAACAGAAATAGTATCTGGCGCATATCCTATGTAGCTTGCAATTAGTAGATTAGAGGATTGTTCCTTGGTAGATATTTCAAAATATCCATCCAAGTTTGTAGTTGTGCCAACACTTGTTCCAGCCCAATAAATGCTTGCCCCAATTAATAATTCTTGCTCTCCATTCATAACGCTGCCTTTAATGTTCTGAGCAGATAACATTAATGAGAGACAACAACTAATGAAGGCAAATAAATATTTCATTGGAGTTTTAGAGTTTCACTTTATATGGTAAAGCAGTTTGATTGCTGCAACCTGGGGTAGCTTCTACGGCTGTATAAATGGCTTTTTCTGAAGCAATAGATGGGTTGAATGTAACAGAAAAAGTAGTAGTAGCCCCTTTCTTAAGCGTTTCACAAGTTCTTACACCAATTAGGCTGCCAACATTGTTCAAAATAGCTTTTATATCTCTAGAACAACCTACGCCTTTTACTTTTACTTTGATTGTTTTGTCTGGTTCAATGACTTTTTTAGTTTCTGAAGGCGTATTAGTAGTAGATTGTGCAAAGTTGGAGGTAGCTGAGAAACATAGTAATCCGAAAAGAATGAATAAGCATTTTATAAAATACATACAGGTTTTTTAGTTTTTAAATGAAAGGAGTAGACTGAATGAAAAGTCAAAGCAGGGAATCTTGTATATAAATATAATGCTATTTGGATTCACTTGCAACAGTTTTTTAGAAGTAGCGATTTTACTAAGTATTTTTATAAAAATACTTAGTAAAATCGCTACTTCTAAAGAAAAATAGTAAACATACTTGTTGCCGATTCTCAAGATAATGAAAATTGCCGTCGAACAATAGTTTGTACCTGTTAACAGTCAATGAATTTCTAATAACCTAAAAAATAACGTGGTTTAGTAGGTTGATGATAAAAGAGATTACTAATAACGATTCCTCCAGTGATAAAAGATTCTGCACCTGCATTTCGACCATTCAATACCTTTCCATATCCGACAGTAACCCCAAACCCAGAATTTCCAATAGGAACATATCCATTGAAATTTAAAACGGTGTAGTCTACTTCTGTCTCAGGAAGACTAGCAGGGCCGCCTCTCCTTCCAAATTCCTCGCTACCAATATCAAATGCAGTTTCAGAGTTTTGCAAACCAACGGCTGTTGATAAATAAAATTTAGAATGAGCATACCCAATCTTGAATTCCCCTATAAAAGCATCAGGTACATCAAAATTTTTATTTCGCCGTAAGCTATATCCACTTTGAAGCTCTGCAAAAAAGCCACCATAAATTTGGTATTGTATTAGCGCTATCCCTTCAATTGAAATTGCACCATTCCCTATGGATAAAATTCCAGACTCTTCGTAATTGCTGACAGGAAAACGTATAACTGCGCCACCTCCTACTGTTAATTTGGAACTATTGATCGCTTTTTCCCATAACTTGCCTTTTACGCCAAGAGATAGATCTTGCAATCCACTAACTTTTGATGTCAATTGTATAGGGTCATTTACACCATTCTCATTCCTTACTGTTATATAAGGCAAGTTGATGACTCCTGTGAATTGGTCGGAAAAACTATAGGTACCATAAATACTAACAATAGAACTAGAAATATTACCAAAATCTGCAGGGTTTCCCGGTGTTAAAGTTCTTCCTCTATAAAAATTGTCATAAGACTTTGATGTATTTCCTATAGCTAAGGAGCTATATCCTTTTTCTGGAAAAAAGACATCCATTGTGCTTTGCCCTATGCTATTGTTTTGAAATAAAAATATGCCAACAATGATTAAGGAAATGTGTAATTGTTTCATCAAAAATAATGTGTTAAGTAAAATTGTTAATAAATAGAAAAGGGGATGACTTTTAGTCTGTTTTCAGACTGACTTTAAAGACTGGTCTATGCCAATAAACGGCCTGTACATTTTCGGTAAATTACCCGAAATGTATTCCTATTGCTGTAGCTTTATGAAATACTACTAAATCAGCTGCCAGAGTGGATAAACCACTTTAGGCGACGAGAAAATTCTTATGGGAAGTATAGGGGAAAGAGGAAAGGGGAAAGGGGAAAGAGGAAAGAGGAAAGGGGAAAGGGGAAAGGGGAAAGGGGAAAGGGATAATTTACGATATAAATAATTTATTGTACTGGAAGGGTAAATAATTCCTAATGATGAAGCCAATACCAAAAGAAGTCTGACTCCTTATGCTTTTATAGGACAAGGGATATACCAAATACCTTAAAAATTATCTATTTAACTTTAACTTATTGATTATCAAGGAGTTATTTTTTTTGTAAAGATTTTAGTTCAAGATTGTTTCCAGAATTATTTACGATATTTCGTAAATTAACGAAAAATTTAAACCAATTCTATTCTTTAAAAACACCAGCTTTTTCAATAAATGTTAGCCCTTTCTTATCCGCTTTAGTCATTAAACTAACCGCAACATAAATAATAAAAGAAGTAAGCATCCCTACCATCGCTTGGTAAGTGGAGGCAATTTCCCAAGGCACAGAAATCCCTATATCAAAGGCCGCCAGTAAATTATAACTAGAAAATAATATACCGAACAACATAGAAGCCATCGCTGCAGCTGCTGTGCCTCTTTTCCAAAGAAAACCCATCAATAAAGGCACAAATGCACCTGTCGCCAGAAAATCTGATCCAATCCAAGAAACAGTTAATATAGCATCTATTTTAATCCCTATAAATAAGCTAAGTAGCGCCACCAAGAGAGTAGCCACTCTTCCAACCTGTACCAATTGACCATCGGTGGCATCAGGCCGAAGAGGCTGATAAATATCTACCGTTAATACCAAGGCCCCCGTATTAACTAAAGAATCCATAGTGGACATAATCGCTGAACAGATGCCTACAAAGATAAGTGCAGCCAACATTGGCGGCATTTGCTCAAAAATAATGGCAGAGGCAATACCGCCTTCAGGAACCACCTCATACATGCCCCTACTAAGCATTCCTGTAAAAGTAACCAGCAAGTACAATGGAAGGAAGCTAATAAAACTCATTATCATCATTTTCTTAGCATCTATAGGAGTACGGGTAGCAGATATGCGCTGCCATATATTCGCCTGTATCATCCATGCTGCTCCGAACGTGATGATATAGGCCATGTTATCGGTTAAGTTATGCGTAAAATCAAAGAAATGATCCAATTGATTTTCCGTAACGGTAGTTTGCAATCCTGCCCATCCATTAGCTCCATTGTAAGCAAAAATAAATAGCGTTATTGCAGCGATTAAAAGAAAAACAAATTGTAAAATGTCCGTGATCACCACTCCTTTAAAGCCTCCAAAGTAGGAGTAACTAACTACGATCAGCGTCCCAATCAATGCTGCTAATTCATAGCTAATCTCGAAGAAAGTACTAAAGAATTTCCCAATCACAATCACCTGTACCGCACTTCCAATGACCATAAATATCAATATCAAAATGGATAGCAATAAAGCAGTTTGTGCATTATATCGTTCCTCCATTAATTGAGGCTGGCTGATGGTCCCTATTTTTCGAATACCTTTCGCAAATACATACATTAGAAATGTCGAAAACAACACAGGCATCCCATAAATCCAAAAGGAGCTGATTCCATGTGTATGTGCCTGATCTATTAAATCTACTGCCGATCCGCCGCCCCACCAAGAGGCGATAAAGGTGATGGATAAGGCCCAGAATGGTAGTTGACGGCCTGCTAGGAAATAGGCTTCGCTGTCTTTGTTATTTCTGTTTTTTAATACTAAATATAGGATGCTAATGAAGTATAGGAATAAGAGGAGGGCAGATAAGAGTTGGCGGTTGTTGATGGTTTCTGACATGGTATTTAATCGTAGTTTTGATTTTCATTTCTTAAAAAATCCGAAGGTAATAAAAGAAATCTTATGTAAGGTACCCTTTAACTTTGAGACTATATTTGGAGATAATCAAGCTGAAGAATTAAGAAATTTTGCTCAATCACAGAATTGGAAAGTTATAACTTACTTTTCGTTAAAAATAAATTCAAAAAAATAAATTTAATCATTTGATAAATAGATAGTTGTGTAGACTTAGTTGGACCCTCGGCAACAAGTATGTTTACTATTATTTTTTAGAGGGCGCAAATTTGATTTGTTTTTTTATAAAAAAACAAATCAAATTTGCGCCCTCTAAAGAACTATATCCTAGCTACTGCTTGCCTAATGCTAAAACCTTATTCTACACAACTTAAAACAAAGTATTATACTAATTTGAATTTTCTCTTTTTATTTTTAGCGAAACGCAAGTTATAGACGAAATAACAGAAACTATTAGTAACGACGAAAACTATAGATCGTCCTCAACTACAAAAGCTATTAGACTTAGCTAGATTAAAGAAGATAAAAACGAATTTTAATAGCAGAAGGAACATTACCATCGAAAAACCATAAAACTATTTAATACTTAATTTATAGATTTAAATATAACCTTAATAACCCTTTTACAAAACCTTATGGAGATTTTCAGACAAATAACTGCGAATAATATAGAACTTAAAGAATATCCTTTTTTAAAGGAACTTGCAATGGAAGCTTATCTAATGGAGAATGAAGATATTTTAAAATTAGATGCACAAGATTTTGCAGAGGTAACAGTTTTGGATGCCGAAATAGCCTTAAAGAAAGGTAGAAAGACCTCTAATCGTGATGGACGAATTGATTTATTGGCTCGATATGGATTTGACTACCTATCTATCATTGAACTGAAGATAAACAAAATCAACGCGGATACACTTTTACAACTAGAGGATTATTTGAGCGAAAAGGAACAACTAATCAAGAAATACCCAGATTATTGGAATGATTCTGACAATCCTCCAAAATGGGTTGGTGTATTAGTAGGCTCATCTATCTCTCCCGAACTACAGAGAAAGTTACAAGACGGTTACCAAACAAAAGATGGTGTTCCTGTTGCGGGAATGATTATTCGAAGATTTAGAAGTAAAGAGAATAACATTTTTGTAATCACAGATACCTTTTTTAAATATAATTACACTAGTAAAGATTATTCAAAATTTGAATTTAGAGGGGAAACTTTTAGTAAAGGGAGGCTAGTCAATAGAGTAATCAAGGCCTTTATTGAAAGTAATCCCAATCTTACTTATGCTGAACTTGAGAGAAGTATTCCTCAAAATCTTCATAGGAGAAGTTTAGGGGTTTTTATGGAATATGAAAAAGCTAAAGAGATTTATGATAGAACTGGGCGAAAAAGACATTACCTGAATCCAGAAGAATTAATTAAACTTTCAGATTCAGTTATTGCTACTTGCAATCAGTGGGGTATTGGCAACATTGTACATTTTGTAAAACACATGAATAGTATGGGGAGCGAATGGGGAATTAAAATTGTATAGTTAGGAAACTGAATGTAAACGAGTTGTATTTTATCGCTTTAGAGGGAACCTTTAAAAAATCAAGTATTGAGAATGGAGTAATTCATAGAAGATTAGAAACTAGAATTGAAATAAAGTAAAAAGATGAAATCTAAGAGACGATAGAATTTAGATATAGGAGATATTGAAATTCTGATAATCGTTTATCATACCTAATTAGAATTAACCTATCTAGGGAAAATGAATCTCTTTTAAGAAGAGAAACAACTGAATAATATATCAGTGTTGTACCACAAAACAAAAAAGCCTTGTAAATAATTGATTTACAAGGCTTTATAATTGTATGTAGTAGCCCATAGGGGAATCGAACCCCTGTTACCAGGATGAAAACCTGGCGTCCTAACCACTAGACGAATGGGCCAATATGTGTTTTAAAAACGCTTCTCTTTAAAAGCGATTGCAAATATATAAGGTGGTTGGAACATTGTCAACCTCTAACTAGTATGTTTTTTGATTTTTTTTTTGATTGAAACTACATAAATCATAAGTTGCTGATAATGAAAGGTTTATGATTTTAGATAAAACTAACTTTTTTAAATAATCTAGCTAGACCTACCTAAAACTTAGGGCATAAAATCTCATCATTCTCAAAATTACCTAAATAGGCGATAGATATTTCAAAAGAGGTACGTGGATTCGCTGGTAAGCTTAAGTCATTTACATTCAAATCATAACTGAATCCAAATAGTAAATTATTATATTCTATTCCAATCATTCCTACTACTGCATCTAGCATAATTGTTTGATCTGCATTTCTAACAGGCCGAACCCAGCTACCAATATATAATGCAAATGGCGTATAATCACCTACGGATAAACGTACATTCGTTCCGGCATTCATTTCCAAATGAGGTCCTTGAGCATAAATTAAAATCCTTGGGGTTAGATGAATATTATCGGCAACCGGAAAACGAGCAGTAAGTTGGGCAGAATATTTACGGTGTAGATTATCTTCTTCAGGTATAGATATGGATACATCTGGATTAGCCGCAAGGAAAGAAACATTGGGTTCAAATACATGATGCATAGCGGCCCCTAAAAAAAAGGTAACTCTATGAGTAGGAGAAAAAGTATAGTTTAAGCCCAGGGCTAAATCGGGATAGGAAAAATTGTTTTCTGGCAATGCCTCTCCTGATGACAAGGAGTATCCATTTAGTCCATCATATTGATCTTCGAAGGTTAAATTTTCATAATTGACACTTCTTTGGTTGGTAGCTAGTTGTGCACCTAAAGTCAAATAATGAGAACCGTGTTGATCTAATGCTTTATGATAAGCAGCAGAAAGCGCCATTTGAGTGGTTCGGAATCCTATATCATCTACTTTATCATTAAAAAATAAAACACCCACCCCAACTGCATCGTCAAACTTCTTTTGCTTATGGCTAGCAGGAAATCGAATATCAACTGCACCTGCAAGAGTAGCATAAGGACTGTCTAAGGCCTGTCCCCATTGTTCTCTGCGGACTACCCCAATTCTATATTTTCCTTGAAACGCTCCAGTGAATGCTGGATTGACCGTCATGGGTGCTGCAAAGTATTGGGTGAAATGTTGGTCTTGAGCGAAAAGAGCGGATGTATATATTGTAAATAGAAAACATACGAGAATAATTCTTATCATAATATTTAAAAATGATCGATAAGTTTAATTTGGATTTTTTCAGTTTTACTAAAATTTAGCTGATATTGTTCCTAGAATTTTGGATATTGTTGATAAATAGTAAAAACAAAGATGCAATAAACTAAGTTAATCAAACGGACCTGTCAGTAATTTTATTATCTTTAAGGAACTAGTTACTGTTTATTGATTGGCATAACTATAAATTATACCCATAATAATGCCAATCGTCAGTTGAACTCCCCCCATCTCCCTCTTAAAAAGAAGGGGAGACATCTTCGATTGAAAATTTCGTTTTAGGAATGGGTAAAAACAACTAGCGATTCGCATTAATTAATATAATAGAAAACTAATGAAGTCAGTTATACTGTTTAGTAACGACGAAAGAATAAATCCGTCATTTGGGCAAAAGAAGCCGTCCAAATGGTGGAGTTATTTTTTTGTCGTTACTAATAGTTTACACTGATTTTGCCTCCACTTAAAACACCATAATGATAGTAAGTATTTGTAACTTAAGTGTTGTTCCTGTAAGAAGCGGAAAAGGCCACAAGAAGGAAATGATTACCCAATTACTTTTAGGAGAACTAGTAGAGGTTTGGGAAAAATCAGGAGAGTGGTCTAAAATTCGTTGTCTTTGGGATAATCAAATTGGCTGGGTAGAATCAAATCAAATTACTACTTTAACGGAGGAGGAAGTGGAGCGGTATCAAAATAAATATGCTTGTTCTATGGAGATTGCACAAGCTGCAATTGCTAGTGACCACTTTCTTCCAATTACGATGGGAGCAACTTTGCCAAGTTTTGATGGAATGAAATTTGAGTTAGCAGGCGTAAATTATTCTTTTAGTGGACAAGTGATTGATGCCACCGCAATTACGCCTACCAATGAACTTTTAATTAAATTGGCTAGAAAGTATTTATATGCTCCTTATCTAAAGGGAGGAAGATCTCCTTTTGGGATAGATGGTACAGGATTGATTCAGGTCTTGTTTAAAATGTTGGGAGTCAATTTACCTAGAGACGCTTATTTACAAGCTCGTAAAGGAGAATTGATTGATTTCTTTGAACAGGCTAGGGTAGGAGATTTGGTCTTTTTTGAAGATAAGAAAGGACATATTAATCATGCAGGAATTATCTGCGAAGAAGGAAAGATTTTACATGCTTATGGTCAAGTGCGAATTGATAAAATAGATCACTTTGGCATTTTCAATGAAGCGAAAAATAAGTACACCAATAAATTACGTGTTATTAAACGAGTGCTAACTTCTGATAATACTAATTTGAAAAAGAATAAAAAAGACGCTGGAAAGATTAAGCAGCAGATTAAATTATTCAAATAATATGCTTGGCTTAAGACCAGATAGACTCGGCAACAAGTATGTTTAATATTATTTTTAGAGGGAGCAAATTTGTTTTGTTTTTTTATAAAAAAACAAAACAAATTTGCTCCCTCTAAAGAACTATATAAAAGCTACTGCTTCGACCCAAAAATTTACATTTTCTGCTATTATTTAGTGCATTCGATCTCCTCGCAATTCCATATTTTTCAAAACCTCTGCTTCATAAGCTAAGTACTCCTGCCAGCGTTCTTTCACCTTTTCTTCTCCGCAATATCTCTTAGCTAGATCAATAAATAGTCGATAATGGCCTGCTTCTGAGACCATAAATTTATGGTAGAATTCTTTTAAATCATCTTCTGCAATATGTAAGGATAATAGTCTAAAACGCTCACAACTTCTAGCTTCAATCAAAGCACAAACTAATAATTGCTCCAATAATTGTTCTTCTCGACTACCTCCTTTTTTGACGAACTCTTTGAGCTTATTAACATACTCATCTTTTCTCTGGTAGCCTAGCTTTAAATTTCGTTTATCCAACTCATTGAGCACCATTCTGAAATGCCCCCATTCTTCCGTAACAATGGGTGCCAATTCTCGCACTAGGTCAAACTTTTCTGGGAATCGTTGTATCAAAGTAATACAAAAGGTGGCTGCCTTTTGCTCACAATAAGCATGGTCCGTTAAAATATCGACCAAATCCTTTTCTGCTAAATTTACCCATCTTGGGTCTGTTGGAAGTTTTAAGCCTAGCATTAATTTTCTAGTTTACTTAGGCAAATTAAAATAATAAATTAGCCATTTTATGCTGCCCTTTTTCCTTCTAAGAATACTTTGAAAAATCTTACGTAGCTAGGCTATGTGCGGTTTTCAAAGCATCCTTACAAGAAAAAATGACTAGCCTAAAACGACCAATTTATTAATTTAATTTGCCTTAGTGCAATGAATAATGAACACAGAGGCACGGAGCTCACAGAGTTTAATAAGATCTACATCCTCTGTGTGCTCCGTGCCTCTGTGTTCAATTTAAAGCCATATTGCGTACAGTCAACATCATAGACCTGATGACCCCTGACCCCTGACTCCTGACCCCTGTTTTAAGTCATCGCAGCAATAGCTGGCAATTCTTTTCCTTCTAAAAATTCTAACATGGCACCACCACCCGTTGACACATAGCTCACATCGTCATTTAATTCCATTTGAGTGACCGCAGCAACAGAATCTCCGCCACCAACTAAAGAAAAAGCACCTTTTTTAGTAGCAGTTGCTACAGCAGTAGCAATGGATTTAGTACCATTGGCAAAGTTAGACATTTCAAAGACACCCATTGGGCCATTCCATAAAATAGTTTTAGAATTTTCGATTACTTTTGAAAAATCAGCTATAGCTTTTTCTCCAATATCTAAACCCATCCAGCCTTTATTGATATCCTTACTGTTTTTCGTTTCTATCGTAGCGTCATTGCTAAAATTATCAGCTATGACGGAATCTTCTGGTAATAACAATTGAACTCCTCGTTCTTTAGCTTTGGTAATTAGCTGATTAGCTAGTTCCAAGCGATCATCCTCTACTAAAGAATTGCCAATATCCCCCCCTTGTGCTTTCATAAATGTGTAAGCCATACCCCCACCAACAATTACATTATCAGCAAAGTCAATCAATTTTTCTAGCAATAACATCTTATCAGATACTTTGGCTCCACCTATAATAGCCGTTAATGGACGTTCAGGATTATTGAGTACCTTATTGGCATTCTTGATTTCAGCTTCCATTAGGTAGCCGAAGGATTTTTCTTCCTTTTTAAAATATTTTGCAACAGTCGTTGTGGAGGCATGTGCTCTGTGTGCCGTACCGAAAGCATCATTCACATATACATCGCCTAACTTAGCCAATTGTTTAGCAAAAGTTTCATCACCTTTTTTCTCTCCCTCATGAAATCTAGTATTTTCTATTATTAATACTTCCCCCATTGGCAATTGCTTTGCCATTTCCTCTGCCTTTTCGCCGATGGTATTTGGACAAAAATGTACCGTAGTTTTTAATAATTTAGCTACATGCATTACTACATGATTTAGCGTGAATTTATCTACATCAATACTCCCATCTTCTTTCTTCTTTTTTAAAGGCCGTCCAAGGTGAGACATGACAATAGCTGCCCCACCATCTTTTAATATTTTTTGTAGGGTTGGTAATGCTGCTCTTATACGAGTATCATCCGTAATTTTAAAGGTCTTACTATCCAATGGTACATTAAAATCTACTCGTATTAATGCTTTTTTATTTTTAAAATCTATAGTCATAATAATTTAATTGACAACTTATTGTAAATTTTACACAAAGCTAAATAAAAGTTTTCACAGTTAGGTAGACCGTCTTATTCAATTCAGGAGGATTTTCTAATAGCTTTTTGATCTTTTGATAAACCGCTTCATTTTCAACAAAATTGGTCCCTTCTAAATCAAGCACCAAAATAGGTAAGTCTGGATCAGATTTTATGAATTCAAAGTAAGCAGATTGCACCTTTTCTAAATAGCTAATTGCTATTTCTTGTTCCATCGTTCTACCCCTCTTTTCAATATATTGTTGCAACTCCGACACAGGGCGATGAAGATAGACTAATAAGTCAGGCGTAGGCAATCCTGCATTTAATGTTTTGAATAACTTATTAAGTAATTTATTTTCCTCATTTAATAAATTCTTTTTAGCAAAAAGCAATGTTTTTATAAAGAAATAATCTGCTATGGTATGTTGTTGAAATAAATTTCTATTAGCGAAATGATCTTGTAATTGTTTATAGCGTTCTGTCATAAAAAATAACTCCACTTGAAAAGCATAACGTGCTGGATTATCATAAAAGAGGGGGAGAAAAGGATTATCCGTAAATTGTTCTAAGACTATATCGTAATTCCAGTCTTTGGCGAGCATTTGGCATAAGGTCGTTTTACCTGCTCCAATATTTCCCTCTATAGTTATGTAGTTATACTTTCTTGGCATACTTCAAATTGTAGGACGCAATGATAGGGAAAGATTTTGATTCGATCACCGCATCCTATAGAGAAAAAACAATGAAGTTGTTTAAAAATGTATAACCGATTTATTTACAGGTCATTGATCGCTAATGACTTCGCCTTTTTTAATTCCCGTAGCTATGGCTACGAA
>CAYOBX010000037.1:0-20158 GCA_964402245.1 uncultured Saprospiraceae bacterium
CTGCACGCCCTGTTTCTTGGTAATAATTTTCTATACTTTTTGGAATATCATAATGGATAACAAATCGAACATCAGGTTTGTCGATTCCCATGCCAAAAGCAATAGTTGCTACGATGACATCAATCTCTTCCATCAAGAAATCATCTTGCGTTTTAGATCTCGTCTTAGCATCTAAGCCTGCATGATAGGGAGCAGCTTTAATATCATTTACTTTTAGAATAGTTGCAATTTCTTCTGTAGACTTTCGAGATTGGACATAGATGATTCCTGATTTATCAGGTTGTGTCTTAATGTATTGAATAATACTTTTGAAAGTAGCTTCTTTCTTGGTGCTCTTAGGCCTTACTTCATAATAAAGGTTATCTCGATTGAAAGAAGAAACAAACTGTTGTTCATTCTTCATGTTGAGATTCTTCACAATGTCTGATTGCACCTTTGGAGTAGCAGTAGCTGTCAAGGCAATGACTGGTGTTTCCTTACTAATTTCGTCAATCATGATGCGAATACGTCGATACTCTGGACGGAAATCATGTCCCCATTCAGAAATACAGTGCGCTTCATCTACTGCCACAAAAGAGATATTTACCGCTTTAAAAAATTCTATATTCTCAGGTTTTGTCAAAGTTTCAGGGGCTACAAAAAGCAATTTTGTTTTACCGGCTGTAATATCACTTTTGACTTGTTTGATTTGCGTACGGGAGAGAGAAGAATTAAGTACATGTGCAATGTCATCATTTTGACTATGACCTCTTATGGAATCTACTTGATTTTTCATCAAAGCTATCAGCGGTGAGATGACGATAGCCGTGCCTTCCATTAACATCGCTGGCAATTGGTAACAAAGAGATTTGCCACCACCAGTAGGCATAATAACAAAAGTATCTTTTCCATCCATGATACTTTCTATGATTGCTTCTTGATTGCCTTTAAAGGTATCGAAGCCAAATACTCGTTGTAGGGATTCTTTCAGATTGATTTTCGTTTCTACCATTTCTTCATTTTCAATATTTGAGAATTAGCCTTAGTGCTTAATTTAGATAAGCTCATTAGTTGTCTTGAAGACAATAAATAATTCTCTTATTCTTCTCGTAAAAAACATGATTAATAAGTGGTTTTGAAGGATATACCTATTCTTAATAACTTACTTACTTTTAAGTTTATGAAATATAGCATCTACTTTCATTAGTTTGAATAGAAGTAGAATAGCATGTACCTTTAAATAAAATTAAGTAGCGACGAAAGAATAAATCCGTCATTTGGGCGAGCTTCTTTTGACCTCAGTTTTTCTTAAAAAATCCTTGCATAGCAGAGCTACGGAAGTATTTTTTAAGGAAAAATGAGGGCAAAAGAAGCCGTCCAAATGGTGGAGTTATTTTTTTGTCGTTACTAATCATCTAAAGATAAACATTTCTAAAGATAAATAGCGGCTTAGTCAAAAAATATTCTTAATTGAGTTTTGCTTGATTTTAGCAAATGAAAGACTGATTCTTTACTAACTAAATTTTAGCAAGGAATTTTTCAGGAAGTCACTTTTTATTAAAACTAATGAGAGAGAGAACCTATATAAATACTATGGTGATGGGTGATTTCTGGTGTTTACAAAAATATTAAAAATAATTGATATTTTTCTGAAAAAATACAACAAAAAAAATAAGAATTTCACAGTTTATATCCTTTTGGAATTCTATTATTAACACACTATTTAAAGCGTGTTTAGCTCAAAATATAAAATAATTACCAATAACTATAATTATAACTGAAATATAATTTTTTTTCACGATTCTAAATTATATTGTTATTTATTTTTAATAGCTTAATTTCATTAATCATAATGGGACAAAAGAAAGAAAATTCTTCTAGTAGTACTAGACAGATGCAGCAATTCATTCAACATTTGTTGGCGGATGTGCAAGCCTTGGAGCATATGATTAAGGAAGATTGGTTTGAAAAGGATATTGTCCGAATGGGGGCTGAGCAGGAAATGGTCATTATTGATAAAAAAACTTTTAAACCAGTTCCTATTGCGATGGAGGTCATTGCAAAAATGAAGGATAAGAAATGGCTAGATACAGAATTAGCTAGATTTAATTTAGAGGTTAATTTATCTCCAGTTACATTTACTAAAGACTGCTTTCAGCAAATGGAGCAGGAAACAAGAACTTATTTAAAAGAAATCCAGAAAAATTTAATACCACATCACTCCGATATTATATTGACAGGCATTCTTCCTACCTTGAGAAAGTTTGATTTGGAGATGCATAATTTAACACCCAAACAAAGATATAAAGATATATTAGAGGCAATGCATAGTCAATTAATTGGCAACTCTTTTGAATTGCGTTTGATGGGCATTGACGAATTATTAGTAAAACATGATTCTCCTTTATTAGAAGCTTGTAATACTAGCTTCCAAGTGCATCTTCAAGTTGCGCCTGCTAATTTTGTGAAACAGTATAATATTGCGCAAGCTCTGGCAGCACCTGTTTTAGCAATTGCCGCTAATTCTCCGATTGTTTTTGGGAAGCGTCTGTGGCATGAAAATCGAATTGCAATTTTCCAACAAGCAGTCGATATTCGAACAACCCATCGGCATATGCGACAACGTAGTCCAAGAGTTACTTTTGGAAGTGGTTGGTTGGAAAAATCTATTCTTGAAATTTATAAAGAAGATATTGCTCGATTCAGAGTGTTACTAGCAGGAGCCGCAATAGAAGATTCTTTAAAACTAATAGAAAAAGGGAAAACACCTAAATTAAGTGCGCTTCAATTACACAATTCTACAGTGTACCGTTGGAACCGACCCTGCTATGGCATCAGCCCTAATGGACAACCTCATCTGAGAATAGAAAATCGAGTATTACCAGCTGGTCCGACTGTGGTGGATGAATATGCGAATGCTGCTTTTTGGTTGGGGCTAATGGTTGGAATGGAACGTGAAGTAGAAGATATAACCAAGAATATTTCGTGGGAAGATGTGCGAGATAATTTTGGTAAAGCTGCTCGGTTTGGAATTGATTCTGAATTTACTTGGTTCAATGATCAAAAGATTACTGCTTCTGAGTTGATCTTAAAACATCTTTTGCCGATTGCGAGAAAAGGATTAATTGCGCAAAAAGTATATAAAAAAGATATTGACAAATATTTATCGATTATAGAAGCAAGAGCTACTAAACATATGAATGGTGCACGTTGGGCTTTGCGTTCTTTTACTAAATTAAAGAAAGAGGCAAACAATGATGAAGCAGTAAGTGTTTTAACTGCTTATATGCACAAGAATCAAAAAGAAGGCAAACCTGTCCATACTTGGAATTTACCAAAATTAAGCGATTTGAAAGTTTATCAACCAGCTAATTTAAAAGTCGATGAAATCATGGAAACGGACCTGATAACGGTTCGGCAAGAAGATATTATTGAGTTTGTTGCGGAGATGATGGATTGGAAGCATATTCGGTATGTACCTGTCGAAGATACAAAAGGAAACTTAGTGGGTTTAGTCACTTCAAGAATGCTATTGAAACACTTTACTAAGCGGCAACGACTTAAAAAACAAGAAGCTATTACGGTTGAAGAAGTGATGAAGAAAAACCCAATTGCGATCTCTCCAGAAACTACTGTGATAGATGCCATTAAAATTATGAAAGAAAAAAAAATTGGTTGTCTGCTAGTTGTTAATGAGGAAGAGCTAGTCGGAGTCGTCACAGAATCTAATTTTTTAGGTTTAGCAGGCAGATTGATTGAACGAAGTGCTGAATAATTCTGCTTTCCTATCACATAGCTACCCTAACTCAAGCTTCCAGATTGAGCTACGTTAACTACGTTCAGTAAAACGATTCGACCTTTAATATATGAATTCAACTACACTACATCCTATTCCTACAGAAGCAACTTATGTAACTGTAATATTGCCTATTGCAGTACCCAAACCTTACACCTATATAGTGCCGGATAACCTAGTGGAGATTGTACAATTCGGAGTGCGAGTAGAAGTGCAGTTTGGTCGAACTAAATTGTATTCTGGTTTAGTGATAGACATTCATAACAATCCACCAGCCAACCACAAACCTAAGCCTTTACTAGCAATTATAGATGATACCCCTGTGATTCAACAATCCCAATTAACGCTTTGGAAATGGATCGCGAAATATTATTGCTGCACTTTAGGAGAAGTAATGAATGCAGCCTTACCAGCAGGATTAAAACTCAATAGTGAAACAAGTTTAGTGCTTAGCTCTGTCTTTGACGGAAACTTTGAATTATTGAATGAGAAAGAATATCTGATTGCAGAAGCCTTGACCATACAAGAGGAGATTAAGGTATCCGATGTACAAAAAATATTAGGTCAAAAAACAGTAGCTCCTATTATTTACAGACTGATTCAGAAACGGGTCATTTACTTAAAAGAAGAATTAAAAGAAAAATTTAAAGCTAAGAAAATAGCTTGTGTCCAATTGCAAGAGCCTTACGCTTCTGATGAAGAAAGTTTACAAATAGCTTTTGAAAAGGTAAAAAAAGCAAATCGACAAGAAGAAGCACTAATGGCGTATTTGATGCTATACAAGAAGCAAGAATATGTCCGAACACAAGACATTTATAAGAAAGCGAAAGTAGATTCTTCTGTATTGAAAGCAATGGTGAAAAAGGGGATTTTTCAATTATACCAAAAAGAGCTTAGTCGATTAGGTGGATATGAGGCGGATTTGTTAGACTCTCCAGATCTGTCTGAACAGCAAGTTAGGACCATCGACTCCATGAAAAAAATCTTTGAAGACAAGAATACCATCTTATTGCATGGCGTTACAGGAAGTGGGAAAACTAGAGTTTATATAGAATTAATGAATGAGGTCATAGCAAATGGAGGACAAGTTCTTTATTTAGTTCCAGAGATTGCTTTGACTGCACAGATAATAAGTAGATTACAGAAATTATATGGAGATGAAATTGTAGTCTACAATTCTAGAATCAACGATAATGAGCGAGTAGAAGTATGGAAGAGTGTATTGGCTAATAAGTCGGTAATATTAGGAGCACGATCAGCATTGTTTTTACCATTTCAACATCTTGACTTAATTATAGTAGATGAGGAACATGATTCTTCCTATAAGCAAATGGATCCAGCTCCTAGATATAGCGCAAGAGATGTTGCCGTATTCATGGCACATCTACACCAAGCTAAAGTCGTATTAGGCACAGCTACCCCATCTCTAGAATCTTATCAGAATACCCAATTAGGTAAATATGGATTAGTAGAAATGCCAGAACGTTTTGGTGGGGCTATTTTACCAGAAGTGATTTTAGTAGATAAAAAGGAAGAATATAAGCAAGGCAAGATGCAATCCCATTTTACGTCTGTCCTAATAGAAGAATTAAAAGGGGCATTAGAACGAGAGGAACAGGCTATTTTATTTCAAAATAGAAGAGGGCATTCTCCAGTGATTCGTTGCAATACCTGTGGTTGGCATCAAGAATGTGTGAATTGTGATGTTAGTTTGACCTATCATAAATTTACGAATAACCTTCGCTGCCATTACTGTGGGTATCAAAGTGCGATTCCTCAGCATTGCCCTGCATGCGGAGATGCAGAACTGTCCTTAAAAGGATTTGGAACAGAAAAAATTGAAGACGAGTTAAAGATATTTTTTCCCGAGGCTAGAATTGGTCGAATGGACTTTGATACCGTACGCACAAAGAATGCCCACGCCAAAATTATTAATGACTTTGAAGAAAAACGGTTAGACATTTTAGTGGGTACTCAAATGGTGACGAAGGGATTAGATTTCGATAATGTAGGAGTGGTTGGTGTATTGAGTGCGGATCACTTATTACAATTTCCTAATTTTAGATCTAGTGAACGTGCTTTTCAGCTCATTACACAAGTAAGTGGCCGAGCAGGACGGAAACAGAAAAAAGGGAAAGTAGTCGTTCAGACATTCGATACAGGGCATCCAGTGATCCAAGAGGTACTAAAGAATAACTTCAAAGGTTTTTTTAAACGAGAAATTAAAGAACGACACACCTTCGCTTATCCACCCTTTTTCCGCTTAATACAAATCACGCTCCAGCATAAAAAACCACGAACCTTAAACGAAGCCAGTTATTTCTTTGTTAAATATTTGAAAGAAAAATTAGGCAATCAAGTAATTGGCCCTGCAATTCCTGGTGTTCCAAGAGTAAGAAGCTATTATCTTTTGGATGTAATGATTAAGATGCCTAGAAATGCTACAAATGCGAATCGAATTAAACAAATTATTGTGGAAGCGAAGGATCATGTACGTAGTAAAGAAGGATACTCTACTGTTCGAGTAAAAGTTAATGTAGACCCATATTAATGTATTGTAATGTGTATTTCACTGGCAAAACTAAAACTGTACCTAAATAATTTTTATTTTTTTATACTAGAATTTTTTTTGAGCGTTAGTTTGAATAGATGAAAAGAGTAAGAGTGCATATTGTGACTGGGAATAAATGAGTACTTCGATATAAAAAACAAATTAATAGTATTTTACATATTTATAAAACACTAATTAGATTAATTCCGTATCAAATTTCTCTCAGTGAGAGGAGCAGAAATATGGCGATAATTCTAGATGTAAAATTTTCTGAAAGAACAAATCGTTGATTAAGAGAACTTTAACTTATGTTTGGCAAGGTTTTTGATAAAAAAACACGATTTTACTGGACAAATTGATAAAAAATCATGTATATTGCAGAAGTGAATGAAGTTGAGTAGATTGAATATTTATTTTTATTAAATAAAAAAAATAATCTATTTAATCGTTATAAGCACTATTCAAAGTGTTGCTCAAAGAATTAAGTATCCCATAGCATATTAGATTTTTGGTTCTTTTTCAATCTCTAGTGATAAAAGAACGAAATTAGTTTAAACCATTATCCTATTTGTAACTTACTTTTTAGGCTTTACTAGGAATTCGTATTAGAATTTAATTTTAATTCATTTAGGAGGGCATTTAATTTTTACTTGTCAGGGCCTTTGAATTGTTATACAGATTGAATTTTTGTGCCTTGCACTATAACTCTCCACTTTGGCAATATCATACAAATGATTAGCTCCCCGTTACTTTTTACTGAGATAAGACATAATTACGGCACACACACAATTTACAAACAAACATGGCGAATCCGGTAATGAAACAACACTTAAGTCATAAGCTTTTACAAAAGCTTTCTCCTCAACAAATTCAGTTGATGAAATTGTTGCAGATTCCTACTGCAGCACTAGAGCAAAGAGTAAAAGAGGAATTGGAAGCAAACCCTGCATTGGAAGAATCAGAAGATGCTGATATTAGCACTGATTTGGAGGTTGGTGCAGAAGTCGAAAATCCTGAAGTAGCTTTTAATAAAGAAGAAGCAAAAGCGAAGGAAGCGGAAGGGGAAGTAGAACCTGAAATCACTAGGGATGATGATTTTGAACTGGATGATTATCTGACGGATTATATTGAAGATGATCCTATTTCTTATAAATTGAGAGTGGAGAATTATTCTCCTGATGAGGAAGAGAAGACGATTCCTATTGCTGTAGAGAGTTCTTTTCATGAATATTTAGAGCATCAATTAGGTTTGTTGAAGCTTAAAAATGAAAGAGAAGTAAAAATTAGCGAACAAATTATCGGTAGTATAGATGATGATGGTTATTTGAGAAGAGAACCGATTGCCATTATAGATGATTTAATTTTTGCTCAAAATATAGAAGCGAAGCAAGAAGAAATATCTTCTTTACTAGAAAAAATACAAAAATTCGATCCACCTGGGACAGGTGCTCGAGATCTACAAGAATGTTTGAAGTTGCAGTTAGATTTTAGATTGGAAAATGATCCTTTAGATCTAGAAGAACGAGATACTGTACAAACAGCTCTTAAAATTATAGTAGGACATTTTGATCAATTTTCAAAAAAGCATTATGCTAAATTGAAGCGTCAGTTAGGCGTTACAGATGAAGAATTGAAAGATGCTATTGATGAAATTTTAAAGCTTAATCCGAAGCCAGCCAGTGGCCATAATGGAGGAGGTAATGCTAAAAACGTCCACTATATAGTTCCTGATTTCATCATTGTTAATCGCGATGGGGAATTAGACTTGACTTTAAACTCTAGAAATGCACCTGATTTGAGAATCAATGACCATTATAGAGATATGCTTCGGTCTTATAAGAAAGGTAAAAATGGTAAACGACCAAACCGTCAAGAAAAAGAGGCGGTTATGTTTATCAAGCAAAAAATAGATTCTGCAAAATGGTTTATTGATGCTATTCGTCAACGTCAAGAAACGATGTATCGAACGATGTATTCTATTATGCAATATCAATATGATTTTTTCTTATCAGGAGATCAGAAGAAATTGAGACCAATGATCTTAAAAGATATTGCAGAGATTACGGGTTTGGATATATCCACTGTTTCTAGAGTTGCTAATAGTAAATTTGTTCAAACAGAATTTGGAACGAAACGATTGAAGGATTTCTTCTCAGAATCTTTAATGACTAAAAATGGAGAAGAAGTGTCTACACTAGAAGTCAAGAAAATATTAACAGAAATTATTGCGGAAGAACATAAGCGCAAGCCTCTATCTGATGAAAAGCTAAAGAATATGCTTAGAGATAAAGGATATAATATTGCTCGTCGTACGGTTGCTAAATATAGAGAACAACTAGGAATTCCTGTTGCTCGTTTAAGAAAAGAATTATAGAGAAAAGTTCTTTTAGCCCCATAATACGGACTTAGTAATGATAAAAGAAGCCATCCAAATGGTAGACTTATTGTTTTGCCGTTACTTAATAAGATAATATTAAAAGAGTCATTCTTGTAAAAGAATGGCTCTTTTTGTTTAGGAGTGTATCTAATTTGATAGTCGTTTACTTACCATTTTACTCAAAAACAAACAATTCCAGTAACATCATTGTTAATTTTTTGCCTAAAAAAGCCGTTAATAAAAGAAAACCTACTAATTTTCACTCTAAGCTGGAAATAAGCTATGAGCTACAAGCTATTAGTCTTAAGCTACAAGCTAGAAAGCTAAGTTTTTTGTTCTACAATTATAGACATAACCCTTTTCATGAAAAGATATATTCATAAGTCATTATCACTTTTATTACTGCTGATTTTATTGGGATGGACTAGTACAGAATTGCACGCTACCCATAATAGGGCAGGAGAAATTACAGTGGAACAAGTAGATCCTTTGACGATCCAAGCAACGATTACAACTTATACAGTAACAAGTAGTATTCAAGCCGATCGGGATAGCTTGACACTTTGTTGGGGAGATGGTACTTGTGATGTGTTAGTTCGAATAAATGGTAATGTAGTCAATGGAGTACCTAATGGAGAAACGTTACCCAATAACACGAAGAAGAATATATACATGTCTATGCATGTATATCCTGGATTAGGGACCTATAAACTATCCATGACAGATCCGAATAGAAATGGAGGAATTCTTAATGTAAATCCTCCTAACTCGGACATGATAGAATTTCATTTGCAAACGATCTATACGCTTTTAAATCCTCAATTTGAAGGTAGGAATAATACACCGCAACTATTACAACCACCTATTGATATTGGTTGTGTGGGCCAGCCATTTATTCATAATCCCAATGCATTTGATGTTGACGGAGATAGTTTGTCTTATCATTTGATTGTTCCTTTGAGAGGGATAGATGATGAAACTGGTACAGAGGTACAAGTCCCCAATTATCTTTTTCCTGAAATGATTAATCCTGGAGCTGGGAATGTTCATGAATTAGACCCTGTAACAGGAGAATTTTTATGGCGTGCGCCACAAAGAGCTGGGGAATATAATATTGCTATGATTATTGTGGAGCATCGGCAAGGGATACCGATAGATACGACTATCAGAGATATGCAAATCCTTATTGAAGAATGTGATAACCAGCCTCCTGAAATTGAAGTAATTGAAGAGATTTGTGTGACAGCAGGAGATGTGTTAGAATTAGATATCGTCGTTACGGATCCAGATGTGCCTCTGCAAATGGTTGATCTAACCGCACTCGGAGGACCTTTTGAAGTGGCTCAAAGTCCTGCTATTTTGCAAGTGGCTCCTGGCTTTCGAGCTCATCCATTAATAGGACGATTTGTGTGGGAGACTACTTGTGAACATATATCCAATCAAACGTATTCTGTTGTCTTTAGATCTTCAGATAACTCTCGTATTATTGCTAGTGGTGGTGATGATAGTTTTTTATCTACTTTAAAAACAGTTTTAATTAAAGTAGTTGGACCACCACCCGAAGATATATTAGCAGTAGCGGAAGAAGAAGAAATACAAGTTAGTTGGGAGAGTCCTTATTTCTGTGAAAATGCAGCAGATGATTATTTTAATGGCTTTTCTGTTTGGCGTAGAATCGGTAGTAATCAATTTCCAATAGATACTTGTGTTGGAGGAGGATTGGAGGCTCAAGGCTATACCAAATTAACAATAGGGAATATTAGGGATATGCAGGATGGCCGTTTTATATTTACGGACACAGATGTCGAAAGAGGGCGCACTTATTGTTATCGTATCATTGCTAATTTTGCTAGAATCTCTGCGGCTGGATTTCCTTTTAACTTAGTTGAAAGTTTACCTTCTGATGAAATATGTGTTCAATTAGATCGAGAAATTCCTTTGATTACCAATGTAGATGTTCAAGAGACAGATGTAAGTACTGGACGTATAGAAGTCCGCTGGACCAAACCAGTGGTGGGTGATTTGGATACCCTAATATTTGGAGGCCCATATCGGTATCAGGTTTCCAGATCGACGGGCTTTACTATGGATTTTGTTCCTGTACCAGGGGCTGATTTTTCTAGTGAAACTTTCGCAGGTGCAAATGATACGGTCTTTATAGATACAGGATTAAATACTGTAGATAATCCTTATACTTACCAAGTGGCATTTTTTGTAAATGGAGAAAGTGAACCTTTGGGAATAACGAATGCTGCAGCATCCATTTTTTTATCTAGCACTCCTACCGATAGAGCCAATCAATTATCTTGGGAAGAACGAGTACCTTGGGATAATTTTGAATATGAAGTGTTTAGACAGAACGCTCAAGGAGGTTTTGATGCGATTGGTCTAACAACGGAACTAAATTTCACAGATACTGGATTAGAAAATGGAGTGGAATACTGTTATAAGGTACAAGGTAGAGGAACATATGGCTTGGATGCGAATGCTGCCCCATTACTTAATTTTTCTCAAGAAGTTTGCTCTGTACCTGGTGACGATGTTCCTCCTTGTCCACCTACGCTAATGGTGTCCAATGTCTGTGATGATGCAACTAGTCAAACTTTAGAAGAAGATTTATTTAATCTTTTAAACTGGACTAATACTGATGAAGTCTGTGTTGATGTAGAAGATACGGATAGTTACAATATTTATTTTACAGAAACGGAAGGGGGGACATTGACGTTAATTGAAACGCTCGGTGGTGCCACAAACACTTCGTTTGAACATCAACCAGTAATTGGTATTGCAGGTTGCTATGCAGTTACTTCAATAGATTTAAATGGAAATGAAAGTGATTTTAGCAATATCATTTGTGTAGATAATTGCCCTTTTTATGAATTGCCAAATACCTTTACGCCCAATGCGGATGGTACCAATGATTTATTTAAACCCTTTCCTTATCGTTTTATAGATCGAATCGAATTTCAAGCCTTTAATCGATGGGGAGGATTAGTATTTGAAACAACGGATCCTGATATCAATTGGGATGGTACGAATTTATCTGGTAAGCCTTTAGAAGAAGGAGTTTATTTTTATACTTGTCGAGTATTTGAAGCTAGAGTGACAGGCGTAGTAGAGCAAGAGACCATTTTGAATGGCGCGATTCAGTTGATTCGTGGAGAGTAGAGGATTGGAGTCTTAGAAGCGAAAGTTAGATAATGATTGAACACGGAGACACGGAGCGCACAGAGTTATACATACTATGTTTTCTCTGTGTGCTCTGTTTCTCTGTGTTCAATACTACTACACACTAGAGCTCAGTTTTTTCTTCAGCGCAAACAACTCATCTCGATAATGAGCAGCGGTAATAAAATCTAATTCTTTTGCTGCTTTTTTCATCTTTCGTTCCGTCTCCGCCATCATTTTTTCAATTTGATCTCTAGTCATATATCCAACAATTGGATCTGCGGCTAAACTAGGTTCAGTAGGTTCCACATACACTTTTTTACCACCTTCTCTAATATCTAAGATAGATCCCTGATTCATGATTTCTTCTCTAGTCTTACTGACTGTCGTTGGGGTAATATTATGTTTTTCGTTATAGGCGATTTGGATAGAACGACGTCTATTGGTTTCGTCGATCGTTCGTTGCATTGAGTCAGTTATTTTATCTGCATAAAAAATCACTTGACCATTAGAATTTCTGGCAGCTCGTCCAGATGTTTGTGTCAGTGACTTATCATTTCTTAGAAAACCTTCTTTGTCTGCATCCAAGATAGCTACTAGTGATACCTCAGGTAAGTCTAATCCTTCTCTTAATAAGTTAACTCCTATGAGTACGTCGAACACGCCTAGCCGCAAATCTCTTAGGATTTCTACTCGTTCCATTGTATCAATTTCTGAGTGGATATATCGGCACTTAATATTTAGTTTAGCTAAGTATTTGCTTAGCTCTTCTGACATTCTTTTTGTTAAAGTTGTTACTAAAACCCGCTCATTTTTTTCTATTCGTTGATGCACCTCATCTAATAAATCATCTATTTGATTGATACTTGGACGCACTTCAATTGGAGGATCTAATAAACCAGTAGGTCGAATAATTTGCTCCACAATAACACCTCCCGTTTGCTCGAACTCATAGTCACTAGGGGTGGCACTTACATAGATAACTTGGTTGACTAAAGATTCAAATTCTCCAAAATTTAAGGGACGATTATCCATAGCAGAAGGTAGGCGGAATCCGTAGTTTACTAGATTCAATTTTCTAGCTCTATCTCCTCCCCACATACCTCTAACTTGTGGTACCGTTACATGACTTTCATCAATAACCATCAAAAAATCGTCTGGGAAATAATCCAATAAACAGAATGGACGAGTACCAGGTTTTCTACCATCAAAAAACCTAGAATAGTTTTCTACTCCATTACAATAGCCTAATTCTTTCATCATCTCTAAATCGAAAGAGACTCGTTCTTTAATCCGCTTCGCTTCTAACAATCGGGCTTCTCTTTCAAAATATTGATGTTGTTCATGTAATTCATCTTCTATAGATCGGATGATCGAATGAATTCTATCTTTAGGAGCAACATATAAATTAGCAGGGAAAATGGCTGCGGTAGTTAAGGACTCAATTCGTTTACCACTCTCTATTTCTATTCGTTCTATTTCTTCAATCTCATCTCCAAAAAAAGTGATCCGATAACCATACTCGACATACGGTAAGTTAATATCCACAGTATCTCCTCTTACTCGAAAAGTCGCTCGTTTAAAATCTATTTCTGTACGAGAATATAAACTTTGTACCAATTGATAGAGAAAGGTATTACGAGTAACAGTCATTCCTCTATTGATCCGAATAATTCCAGCCTTATAATCCTCTGGATTTCCCATACCATAAATACAAGAAACAGAAGCCACTAAAATAATATCTCGTCTTCCTGATAGCAAAGAAGAGGTAGCCCTTAATCTTAATTTGTCAACTTCTTCATTGATGTTTAAATCTTTTTCTATGTAGGTATCAGAGGTCATGATATAGGCCTCTGGCTGGTAGTAATCATAATAGGATACAAAATACTCTACCGCATTATCAGGAAAGAATTCTCTAAACTCCGAGTAAAGTTGAGCGGTAAGCGTTTTATTATGTGTCAATACTAAAGTAGGTCGATTGACTTCTTTTATTACATTGGCAATCGTAAACGTTTTACCAGAACCTGTTACCCCCAATAAGCATTGTGCCTTATCTCCTGCCCCTAAGCCTTCGACTAGTTGATGAATTGCTTTTGGTTGGTCACCTGTTGGTTGAAAAGGAGAATCTAGTTTGAAGCTCATGTATGGTTTTTAAAAGAACAGAGAATAGAGCGCAGAGAAAAGAGATGGAATTCGTATGAAAGTATCTGTTGGCAATTGGCAAGCAGTAGTTTTCAATAATTTTTAGAGGTAGCAATTGTATTAGACTTTTTTACAAAAAAGCCAAATACAATTGCTACCTCTAAAGAAAAATAGTAAACATACTTGTTGCCGAGTATTAAGATAAAGCACTTAATCTTCGTTCAAACTATCTTCTTTAATGAGGACCTTAGCCTTAGTAGCTACCACAAAATCCTTCGCCTCTTGCCATACCTGATCGTGAAAATCTTCGGGAGGTTTAGCTTTTGCAAATTTCACTAAATCGGCAACTTGTAGAATGTTTCGTAATTTATCCTTCCAACTATTATCAAAATCTACTTTTTTAAGATTTCGTTGTATTTCTTCTGTGGTAGATTCTAGTGCAGGTATCTCATATCGGTTTTCTAAGTATTCCCTAATGGTATAAGTCAATTTACTTTGATAGGTTTTAATATCTCCTTGTTGCCAGAGCTGCTCAGACTTTAATTGATCTAACGCAGTTAAGGCAATCTCGTGTGCAGGCAATTTGACTTCTGGAGCAGGTGGGGTTTCTGCCTCTGCCTTCTTTTTTCTAAAATAATAAAGCAAACCCGCTATTAGGCCAAGTGCAAGGAGCGATCCTATAAATGGTAGGTAATCCCTCCAGTTAGCTTTCTCTCTAATTATATCTTTGATAGGTGCTAATTGTAAAGTATCTGCTATAGAAACCGTTCCGACGTTCATAGGAATTCTAGCCGTCTTAGATACATTCGTAATACCATTTTTAGTATAGCTGATCGGTAACTCTGGCAACCAATAATACCCAGAATCAAAAATGGTAAAGGTGAGATCTTTTTGTAAAACTAAGGTTCCGTTTTGTTGTAAGGTATCCCAGTCTCCTTCTGCTACTATTTCTATTTCTTCTTCTGTTTCAAAAGAACTAAGATCTACTTTTTGTATACTTATGTCTGGAGAATGGTTGGCAAAAAGGTGTAATTTTAATTGATCTCCAATCAACATGTTCGTACTATCTACTTCTGCGGATACGGAAATTTGCGCTAAGACTAGTATAGGAGATAATGAAAAACATAAGCATAGTAAAACAGTGACTAGTACTGTGCATAAGTATTTCAAATGATAATTCATATTAGATTATTTAGAAAGGTAGGGGGAAATGATTGTTGTGATTGTTAACTTCTTTTTGTCCGACTACTTACAATCTAACAATCTTAACAATCAAAAAAATGAATGATTAATTGCGTCAAGCTAAGCACTTACCCATTTCGCTTCTTAAAGAACTTCAATAAAGCATTGACATAAGACTCATTAGTTTGTATACTTACTACATCTGCGCCTGATTTCAAGAAAGTCTTTTTTAAATAATCAAAGTTATTTTGAAAATAATCTTTATACTGTTCTCGAATCTTTTTGACAGAAGTATCTAACCATATCTTTTTACCAGTCTCCGCATCTACTACTCTTACTAAGCCAACATTAGGTAATTCCTGTTCTCTCGAATCATATAGGTGTACCCCAATAATATCATGTCTACGAGCAGCGATCCGTAAGGAAGTATCATAATCTTTGGCAAAAAAATCAGATAGTACAAAAGCAACACTTCTTTTCTTGATAATATTATTTAAATACTCTAAAGCGATTGCCACATTTGTTCCACTACCATCAGGTTCAAAATTGATTAGCTCTCGAATGATTCTTAGAATATGAGACTTTCCCTTTTTAGGTGGAATGAATTTTTCAATTTGATCTGAAAAAAAGATGACTCCAACCTTATCATTATTATTAATAGCAGAAAAAGCAATCACGGCTGCAATTTCTGTTAACACTTCATTTTTTAATTGCGTATCTGTTCCGAAATAAGAAGAAGGACTTACGTCAATAACTAGCATGACGGTCATCTCTCGTTCTTCTTCAAATATCTTGATATAAGGCTCTCCTGTTCGTGCGGTTACATTCCAATCTATGTTTCGAACATCATCTCCATAGTTATAATTCCGAACCTCACTAAACGACATACCTCGACCTTTAAAGGCTGTCTGATATTCTCCAGAGAATATTTGGTTACTCAGCCCTTTGGTCTTGATTTCAATCCTTCGTACTTTCTTTAGTAATTCGCTAGTTTCCAATTTTATGAATTTTGTACACAAAAATTAACCACGAATTCACGAATTAAATTCGGGTTACAATTAGTGAATTCGTGGTTAAAATTTCTATAATTTGCTACGTGTATCATTCTAGTATTAAAACAATCGTCGAATAGTCGACTTCTTTTTAATATCAGATTTTATCTTTTTATAAGGAATCAATACACTTTGCCGACCATAAACAATATGGAAGTTGCTAAAAAAGTGTAAGCCTTCTCTACCTACCGTAAATAGTTCAAAGTTTTGCTGATTCAGCCATGCCTGAAAACTAATATCTGATTGATAATCTACATTATCTTTGAAGCTTTCTTGAATGTATTTTTGAATAAAAGCGCTATAATCAAAACCTGCTTTAAAAATATCTTCTAACTCTATAGATGCTCTATTAGCAAAATCATAATTGAATGCTTTTGTTGATTTTTTTCCGTCCCAGGTATTATCATGTGTTAATAGGCCACTGATGAAATCATTGCTATAAAAATCAACCTCGGTCCAAGTATATCCTCTTTGACTGGCTCTTAAAGGAGGGGTAGCTCGTTCTTGACGAATTAGATTTGCTTTGTTTTTACATTCCGCTATCCAGTCCTTTGTCAGAAAATTCATAATATGATTAAAGAGTGGGTCATCAGAGTAAGGATATAAAAAATCATAATTGGAATAGTAATCAGCATATTCCATACAATTAATACCGATGTTATGGATCAATTCAAAAGATGCCGCACTTTGTGCATTATTAGGATCATAAAAACTAGCACTTAATGCACCACTATTTCTATAAATGGCTCTAATTGATCCTAATGGAGTATGATTCTTTTTATCAAAAAGATTTAAATGCAGGTTATTATTACCCGTTACTTCTCCTCGGATGATACAAGGTGTTTTGTCTTTTATAAAATAAGCACTTCCTTCTATTCTATTGCTGGCTGTTTTTTGCAAAACCATCTCCATGTCGTGGCGACCTATTTTTCCTTTATAAGATTGTATCCATTTATTATCTGCACAATTACTTAATTTATTTTGTATACTCGTAACTTCTTTTAAATAAATATTGCTACCAATCGTTTGCCCAATATTTTCCCAAGATACGATCAAAGCATTTCCAATAAACTTTCCATTGAGTAATCCTGATAATTGTTGATGCTGGTCGTATTCTTCAAGAGTTACTTCATTCTGTTTTTGTTTGCCTCTTAAATTAAAGCGATCTCCACTTCTTAAATACACCAATTCCCCTGAACATTCTCCTTTATAGCAGTTTAAATTTATTTTCACATCGTTCAAGTCATCTATTCTGCCTGCATAATATTTCATGTTATTAGTGACAGGAATCGATAGATACTGCTGCCCTGTCAATAAGAAAGTAGAACAGAAAAGCACACTCGCACCAATCATTTTTTTTAAGGAGTTAATCATGGACATGCAATTAAAATTAAAATGCAAATTAAAATTAAAAACACGTTGGGAACTAGCGACTTGAAATTAAAAAAATGAGTGCCTATTTTTTTACAGTCCATAGGTTGTTTTTTAGCCGAAGTTTATCTCTTTTCTTTTGATTCTTAAAAGAATAATATCGTCAAAAACAATTGGATTGTCAAAAAAATAATGGTTCTCTGACGAATCTTGTGATTGTAGCAGATCGTCGAAGTTTGTAACTTCGATGCTATACGATTATCCTACTGCATCGAGGTTACAAACCATAGCCTGTACAAACCTCGACGATCCTAAACGTTCCACGACATTTGCCTAAACTAATTAAGGCACTTCCACCGTATTCAGTATCTTACTTACCACATCCTCTTGCGTAATATTCTCTGCTTCTGCTTCATAAGTTAAGCCTACCCGATGGCGCATCACATCATGACAAATGCTTCGCACATCTTCTGGAATCACATACCCACGGCGTTGCAAGAACGCATATGCTTTGGATGCTAAAGCTAAATTAATACTTGCCCGTGGAGAACCACCATAATTAAGTAAATGGCTCAAATCGTTCATGCCATACTTTTTAGGATCACGAGTAGCGAATACAATATCTAAAATGTATTGCTCAATCTTTTCATCCATATATACCTTTCGGACGGTTTGACGAGCTTTTAATATATCTTCTGGTTGAACAACAGGTTCGATTTTTGGAAATTCTCCTTTCAAATTCAATCGAATAATGTCTCGCTCTTCTTCCATACTTGGGTAAGTGATTTTCGCCTTTAACATAAAACGATCCACCTGTGCTTCTGGTAATGGGTAGGTTCCCTCTTGTTCGATTGGGTTTTGAGTAGCTAATACTAGAAAAGGTTCTTGTAATTTAAAAGTATCATTGCCAATGGTCACCTGACGCTCCTGCATGGCCTCTAGTAAGGCACTCTGCACCTTCGCTGGTGCTCGATTGATCTCATCGGCTAATACAAAATTGGAGAATATCGGTCCTTTCCGTGTTGTAAACTCATTTTTAGAAGGATTAAAAATCATCGTACCAATAATATCCGCTGGTAATAAATCAGGGGTAAATTGTATCCGACTAAAATCTGCATTCACCGCACTAGATAAAGTTTTAATCGCCAATGTTTTTGCTAAACCAGGTAAACCTTCTAATAATACATGTCCTTTTGCCAAAAGACCCAACAATAAGCGTTCGATCATATACTCTTGGCCAATAATTACTTTAGAAGTTGATTCTTTTAACTTATCAACAAAAGCACTTTCTATATAAATTTGTTGGTTTAGTGCTTCAATATCCACATGCATATAGTATAATTTTGATTGAGGAATGAGAGGATGATAAATGTTCCAAGTTGAGACAGTTATTATTTTTTCATTCCTGAAAGGTATTAATCCTACAAATATCACGATTTTTTCTAAAATATGATAATTTATATTGATAGATAAATTTGTATGTAATTGTGTAAGCACTCTTGGTGCTGATATAAGTGCTTGGACAAAAATACCTTCAACTAAAAATGGCTTCTTTGTCCGCTATTTTTTCTTTAAAAAGACTTACGTAGCTAAGGCTATGTGCGCCTTTTTAAAGAAAAACTAGCAAAAAAACAATCTCATTTTTATACTGAACCTAGACAGAGTTATGCAAAAGAATGGGAAGCAATGGAGTCCCAATATGGAAGAGAACATTTTGACCAATTTTTAGGGCATGTTAGAAGTATCATTTTAAAAAGCTAACTCTAGCAATGAGTCGCTATATCTTTCACATTTTGATCCTCTTCTAGACTTAAAGAAACTATCTCTAATTTCTCCGCTTTTGTGTAGCGTTTTTGTAATTTTGACATCGTTTTAATTTTATGATTGTAAAATAAGTTTTTTTAACTTATCTACGTGTCCGATATCTTGACTATCTCCACTATTAGAACCAAGGCAGCTATTTAAACCAAAAAAATGCAGGGACAAAGTTTTGGAAATAGTAAAAATCTAACGAATATAGGTAGAAAACTAGGTCTATCAAAAATAAGGGCAAAGACTGATAATAATGCTCAAAGCAAAAAAATTATACAAATAATTATCAAGTGTAGAAACGCAGGAATGGGACGAGGAAGAATTGCTACTTCTTTAAATGAACTGGGATATGCTACAATTAATAGCAAGGCTTTCCATAAGATGAGTGTAAAGCGTTTATACTTGCAATATAAAAATATTAATAAAAAACATATAAAATAATTTTGCACTTATGTTATTTATCTATACATTTACGATAGAGAGAATCCCAAAACCATCAACCGATTAGATTTTTTATAAAACTAATCTAGCAATGAAAACATTTCGCTATAGTATCTCTATTGCCCTGTTCATAGGATTATCTTCCTCTTCCATTTTCTCCCAACAAGTTTGGCAAACAACCAATAGTTTAGACAGCTTTCCTGTCCTGTGTATGTCAAGTATAGGCGACTATTTATATGCAGGTATGACCGATGCAGGTATTTACAAAACGGATGATGAAGGCGAAA
>CAYOBX010000038.1:0-20152 GCA_964402245.1 uncultured Saprospiraceae bacterium
TAATTAATGCGATGCACTTATGCAGCAAAAATAGGAGAAATATTCAGTTTCCTAGCTATTTGGTAAAAATTAAAATGAAAAGCAAAATAAGAAGGAGGTTTGACTGATAAGTAGAAAATACTTGTCTTGGCGGGACGTTTCTTTAAAAAATGGTCATAATTCTATAAAAATCGCAAAATGATTCGTGCTTGTTTTGTTATATATAAATAAAAAAGAAGGACCTCTACCAGAGGTCCCCAATTAAAAACCTATAAACAATTTAGCTATTTTAAAATACGACATTAAATTAATAAAGTTTTAATATTTTATAATTAAATCTATATACAAAAAATCAACTATATATACCTTATTCATAAGGTATTAGAACTCAATTAAGTAAAGTAATTTATACCATCAGATTGAGATAAACTTTATTTATTTATAGATGTTTAGTATCTTTCAACTTAATCTCATTAGCAAAAAAAACTCCTCACTATTAAAAAAAATATGGCGCAAGCAAAGACACTTGGTGAACTTAAAAAAACTAAGTATACCTCCAAATCTGTTAAAGAAGAACTTCGAGATAATTTAATCCAAAAACTCTCAAAAAAGGAACCTGTTTTTGATGGTATATTAGGCTTTGAAGATACGGTCATCCCTGATATGGAGCGAGCTATATTATCCAAGCATAATATTCTTTTGTTGGGATTAAGAGGGCAAGCAAAGACTCGTTTAGCTAGGTTAATGGTTCACTTATTGGATGAATATATGCCTATCGTTGCAGGTAGTGAATTAAATGACGACCCGCTGGAACCAATCTCTAGATTTGCTAGAGATCTTATTGCTGAAAAAGGAGATGCTACACCAATTGAGTGGGTACATAGATCAGAACGATATGTAGAAAAACTCGCTACTCCTGATGTAAGTATTGCAGATTTAGTTGGAGATGTAGATCCTATTAAAGCTGCCACACTTAAACTGCCTTATGCAGATGAGCGGGTAATTCACTTTGGTTTAATTCCAAGAGCACACCGATCTATCTTTGTTATTAATGAATTACCTGATTTACAGGCTCGGATTCAAGTTTCCCTATTCAATATGTTGCAAGAAGGAGATATGCAGATTCGAGGTTTTAAATTAAGGTTACCTTTAGATATACAATTTGTCTTTACGGCCAATCCAGAGGATTATACCAATAGAGGAAGTATCATTACGCCATTAAAAGATCGTATTGAAAGTCAAATATTAACCCACTATCCAAAGACCTTAGAAATTGCCCGGCAAATAACCGCACAAGAAGCAAAACTATCGCCTACACAGGAGAAAAATGTAGTCGTACCAGAATTGCTAAAAGATCTTTTAGAAATGGTGGCCTTTACGGCAAGAGAAAGTGAATTGATTGATGAGAAAAGTGGTATTTCTGCTCGTTTGAGTATCTCTGCATATGAGAATCTCTTATCCTCCGCTGAACGACGAATGCTGATCAACAAAGAGAAAAAAACGACTACTCGTATCACAGATTTTTGGGGAGTCGTTCCCTCCATCACAGGAAAAGTAGAATTAGTGTATGAAGGAGAGCAAGAAGGACCTTATGGCGTTGCGATGCATTTAATTGGTGCTGCCATTAAAGAGCAGTTTTTAAAATTCTTTCCCAACCCTGACAAATTAAGAAAGGGGAGAGAAAGAGATCCTTATGGAACTATCAGAGCATGGTTTTCTGGGGGTAATAAACTAGACTTATTGAACGATGCAACAGATGCAGATTACAAAAAAGCGATAGAAGGAGTAGCTGGTCTTCGTAAATTAGTCGAGACAACAAAAGTACCAAAGGAAGAAACATTGGCTTACATGGAACTAGTCTTACATGGATTAGCAGAATTCAATGTTATTAATAAAGACTATATTGAGTCCACTTTTTCTTTCCATGATATGCTAGCGAATATGTTAGATGACTTGGATGGTGATGATTTGGACGATAATTTTTAATAATTACATACAGAAAGTTTATAGCGACAAAAAATGCACCTAAGAATAAATGCGGATAATATAGAATGGTCGAAGATCCAACAAATCGCAGAGGAATTGGATAAAGGAGGCATTATCATTTATCCGACAGATACGGTTTATGGATTAGGTTGTGATATTAAAAATCAAAAGGCTGTAGAGCGGATTTGCAAGCTCCGAGAATTAAATCCAAGAACAGTTAATTTATCCTTTATCTGCAAAGACATTGGTCAAATCTCTACTTATACCAAACCCATTTCCAATGACTTATTTAAGATATTGAAAAAAAATTTACCCGGTCCTTTTACTTTTATTCTTCCAGCTAATAATTCTGTCCCTAAATTGTTTAAAAACAAGAAAAAAACCGTAGGTGTTAGGATTCCTGACCATCTAATTCCCTTGGCTATTGTAGAAGAATTAGGGCGACCTATATTAACTACTTCTCTTCGGTCAGATGATGAAATACTAGAATATTTTACAGACCCTGCCGATATTTACGAAGACTATAAACATCAAGTAGATGTTTTTGTCAATAGTGGTTTTGGTGGTAATCTAGCTTCTACAGTTGTCGATTGTACCAATGGAGAAATAGAGGTGATACGGGAAGGCGTGGGAGAATTGATAATTTAAGATAAGACCATTGTCAGAGGTCAGATCGTCAACTACGTTGACTGTCAGAGGTCAGACTTGCGACGTTGACAGCGTAACGTTAACATTATACTAGAATCTGACAGCGCAGCGATCTGACCTCTGACAGCAAAGCGATCTGACTTCTTCTTAAAAAATAGTTTATGAAAAAAGTAACCATAGAAATTGTTTCAGATATCATTTGTCCTTGGTGCTATATAGGGAAAGCTAGGTTAGAAAGAGCCATTCAATTAGCTGGAGAAGACCTAGAAATTGAGGTCAAAATGCGTCCTTTCTTTTTATATCCTAATACCCCAAAAGGTGGTCTTCCTAAAGAAGATTTTAAAAGTGTAAGAAAACCAGGTTTAGGCGAATTATTAAGATCGGAGGCAGCCAAAGAAAATCTCGTTATTGATTATCGGAAAATTGAACGCATCCCTAATACTTTTGAAGCACATCGTTTGATGCATTTATGTGTCGATGATGCTCAACGAAATAAATTGGGGAAACGATTATTCGAAGATTATTTTGAAGCCGGAAAAGATGTAGAAGATCCGATCACTTTAGCCGCAGCAGCTGAAGCTTGTGAGATAGATAAAGATGTCATTAAGCAATTCTTGGAAACAGATATTGGCGCAGATGGATTACAGGCAGAAATGGATAGCTTAAAGGCAGATGGCATTTCTGTTGTCCCTACTTTTATTTTAGGGGGCGATGTTCAAGTAGCTGGTGCGCAACCGATGAAAAATTTTCAGCGGTATTTTTCTAGGATTAAATAAATACGTAGGGGCAAGCCTTGTGGTTGTCCGACATTGTGGTTACCTAATTCTTTGGGCAACCACAAGGCTTGCCCCTACCCCATATGAAAAAAATTATCCACATAGACATGGATGCTTTTTTCGCATCCGTCGAACAACGAGACGATCCTAGTCTGCGTGGAAAGCCTATTGCAGTCGGTGGTGGCGGTCTTCGTGGAGTGGTAGCCGCTGCTAGTTATGAGGCACGAAAATTTGGGGTGCGTTCTGCTATGCCTAGTGTCACTGCCAAACGATTATGTCCCGAATTACTATTTGTCAAACATCGCTTTGAAGTATACAAAGAAGTCTCCCAGCAAATACGATCTATCTTTGCAGAGTATACCGATCTTATCGAACCCCTCTCTCTCGACGAAGCCTACCTTGATGTAACGGAAAATAAAAAGAATATCAACTCTGGTACTTTAGTCGCTGAAGAAATACGTCAACGTATTTTTGAGACCACCCAACTCACTGCCTCCGCAGGTGTTTCTTACTGTAAATTTCTCGCCAAAATTGCTTCCGATATTAATAAACCAAATGGTATAAAAGTTATTAAACCTGAAGAAGCTATTCCTTTTATAGAAACCTTAGCTATCAAGAAATTTTTCGGTATTGGAAAAGTAACGGAGAAAAAAATGAAGGGTTTAAAAATATTTACTGGAGCAGATTTAAAGAAGGTATCCCAAGTTGACTTAGTTCGATATTTTGGGAAGGCAGGCCGCCATTATTATAATATTGTTAGAGGCATAGATGAACGGGAAGTGAACCCTAATCGTATTCGTAAATCTATTGGTTCCGAACGTACCTTCAATACGGATTTTGATCAATGGGAAGATTTGAAAAACAAATTAGAACCTATTATTGAAGAGGTTTTTGAAATCCTTAAAAAGAAAAATAATTACGGAAGAACGATTACTGTAAAAATCAAAAATGCTACTTTTCAAACAATGACCCGTAGTAAGACTTTTGGTAGCGATTTAAAAGATGCGGAAATTTTCAAATTAACAGCATTACAGTTACTAGAAGACAACTATCAAGCCGCTGGAAAAATACGCTTATTAGGAGTAGCGGTATCTAATCTTATGAGTGAGCGAGAGGAAGGTGGTAGACAATTAGAGTTTGATTTTCCATGAGTCTATTGTAAAATCAATGCAAGCACTTCCAAGTTTTTAGCTTTATCAAAAATAGCTGCAATAGGAATAGTAAAGCCAGTCACAGCAATACTCTCAATAATATCTTCAACCGTGTATTTTTTTAAAAGCTCATATTTTTTCGCAGTAATATCGGCTAAGACATATTGCTCTATCAATTGTTTCTTTGCATCTACAATCCAATATTCTTTAATACCATGTGCTGCATAGTCCTTAAATTTAATACCTCTATCTCGTTTAGCCGTACCTTTTGATAAAATTTCTACTATAAAATCAGGCGCAGGATGTAGCATAGTATCCCCGTTAAAAACACTCGCTTTTTCATTATTCCAAAAACAAATATCTGGTTCGTAATCATTTCTTGTCAAGGAGATCAATGCTTTTTCTGTAGAGCAAATCCCTAATTGCTGCTTATCAACAAAAATGCTCAAAAGTCTATTTAAGTTATCAGAAGCATCAAGATATCTTCGCTTCACAGGAGAGTGCATAATTATTTCTCCATTAATGAACTCTGCTTTCACATCAGGTTTTAGCCAATTATAAAATTCTTGGCGTTTTTTCTTTTCCTCCCATAAAACTGCCTTAGCTTGGTCAATGACCAACTGTATATCTGGAGATTGTAGCAGCTTTTCTAATAACGTATCCATAAATGTGGTTTATACAAATTTACTCTTTTTTATTAATAGTCTATGCATCGTTATTTAGAAAATAAATCCTCCATTGCCAATTTGTTTTGAGGAACATGTTGATATTTATTTTCAGTAAGACCGTGAGTAGTTATCATAGTTAAGAAAATAGCTTTTCTCGTTTTGGTAGCTTCCCGAAAAGCACCTATTTTATTTCTAAGATTTTCTTCATATTTTTTTGTAATCGTGTATTTATCAATAGAGAATTTCATCTCACATAAGTTTATTGTTTGATCTTTTCGATCAATTATTAAATCTACTTGTGCCCTATTAGAATGCCAAGAATAGACAGAGGTTTGTACACCACTTATACCTAAGGCTTTTTTAATTTGTCCTATGTGATGTAGGCACACCATTTCAAAGGCATATCCACTCCATGTGCGAAATGTGGGTGATTCCAAAGCACTTAGCCAGAAATTTTCATCATCAGGGCTTGATCTTTTTATAAAGTTAAGATAAAATAAAGAGTATAAGTCCACTAACTGATACATACTATCTTTTTGGCGTTTTCCAAAACTACGGTATTGTCTAATAAAACTACTTTCTTCTAATTCTGTCAATATTCGAGTAAGGCCCCCACCATTTGTAAAATTTGTATTTTTTATTAGCTCCTCACGGGTCATGCCTTTTTTCTTTTTTGACAAGGCCTCTATGATAGATTGATGCCGTTCTGATTTATTAAATAAAGAAGCATAGAGATCCTCATATTCATATCTAAAAGGAGCATTTCTTTCAAAGCATAAATTGTTGATGTTTTGGGCAGCACTTAATCCTGCTTTTAGTCGTTCCAAATAAAAGGGAATTCCACCAAACACCATATATAATAAAATCGTTTGATAACGATTGTAGTTTAAGTTTTTACTTAGTAAAAAAGTTTCTGTTTCTAATAAGTTAAACGGTTCTAATTTAATACGTTCTGTTACCCTATTATGCAGACCCCCTCGATTTCTTAATAGATTTTTAATCATCCAAGAGGCTGCCGAACCACAAACAATTAATAGTATATCTTTTCTAGCACTTGCCCAACTATTCCAAAAGTGTTCTAATGCAGATAAAAACTGCGATCCTTTTGTATCCAACCAAGGTAGTTCATCCAAAAAGATCACCTTCTTTTCTTCTTTTTGCTTCTCTAATAATCCAATAAGTTGTCTAAAAGCAGTAAACCAATCTGTGGCAGATACAGATGCTTCTTTATTTGGAAAGTGATGAACTAGCCTCGCATGAAATTGGATAAGCTGCTGTTGCTTATTAACATTAGCAATACCCGTTAAGTAAAAAGAAAATTGATTATTGAAAACTTCTCTAACTAGGAATGTTTTACCAACCCTTCTTCGACCATATATAGCAATGAATTCAGATTTCTTTGATTTTTTATGATCTTGTAATAGCTTAATTTCTTTGGCTCGACCTACTAGTTGTGTCATTATATTACATTTTGGCTTTAAAGATAAAAAAAAGAACGATAAAGCCAAAACATAACACACATTCTGGCTTTATCTCTCATTTTTGTTTATTTATAGCCAAAAACAAAATTTCCTGTTACCGAATAATAGAAATATCCCCACTAATAACTTCCTCTCTCCCATCCCTATGAGTTATTAATAAATGGTATAAATAACTTCCAGTAGATACTACTTCATCTCTAAATTTGCCATCCCATCCAACGGCACGTCTATCAAAGATATTGGTTTTAAAAACTAAATTGCCCCACCTATCATAGATTAATAATTCTTCTATAGTACCTTTAAAATCTGGATGCGCAAATACTTGAAACAAATCATTTTGCCCATCCCCATTTGGAGAGAAAACAGTAGGAATGTAGATCGGACAACTGACTTGCCGAACATCAAAAAAGGTCTCTTCTATACAATCTGCCTCGTCCGTTACTTGTACTTGATAACGGCCTATTGGTAAGTCCCTAATTGTTTGATTAGCGTCGATTATATCATCTAAAATTACAAAAAAGAAAAGGAATAATAAAATAGTTATATTTAAAGACAATTTGGTTAGAGTCTAATTTATAGCCCTTGCACTTTACAATTAATCATTCTCTTAAAACAATCTTAAATTCCCTATTTTTCCGTATTTTACAGATTGTTTCTAGGAGAAACCTAAGGAGCAATGAATTCATTGATTTCCTACTAAGTTCACCCTCCACTCTCTTCTAAATTATAACAAACGGACAAGAAAACTACACTTGAGAAATGAAGCCTTTTACTAGTCTTATGGACACTTCATTTCAAGAATTCTTTTAAAACTACACTATGCCTGAGTTTGTACACCTACACTGTCACACCCAATATTCTCTATTAGATGGAGCTTGTGAAATTGGCTCCATGATGAAAAAAGCTGCTGATGATGGCCAGAAAGGCATTGCCTTGACCGATCATGGAAATATGTTTGGTGCATTTAAATTTGTAGCCGAAGCAGAAAAAGCAGGGGTCAAACCAATTATCGGCTGTGAATTTTATATGGTAGAAGATCGTCATATCAAAAGCTTTTCTAAATCCAAAGGAGAGAAGGATAAGCGATTCCATCAATTATTATTAGCCAAAAATCAGAAAGGATATGAGAATCTATGTAAGCTTTGTTCTTTAGGTTTTATAGAAGGTTTGTATTCAAAATTTCCTAGAATAGATAAAGAATTATTACTACAATATAGTGAGGGCTTGATTGCTACAAGCTGTTGTATTGGTGCAGAAATTCCACAAGCTATTTTAAATAAAGGAGAGGAAGAAGCAGAAAAATTATTAAAGTGGTGGATTGATTTATTTGGAGATGATTTTTATATAGAATTACAACGGCATAGAGGATTAGAAAATATTAATGATTTAGGAATTAGTCAAGAAGATGTAAATCAGGTATTAATCAAATTTGCTAGAAAGTATAATTTGAAATTAATTGCCACGAATGATGCGCATTATATAGATGAAGAAGATTCCCTACCACATGATTTACTCTTATGTATCAATACCAATAGTTTAGTCGATGAACAAAAACGATTTAAATTTCCAAGTAGCGATTTTTATTTGAAATCGCAAAAAGAAATGAATGTACTTTTTCATGATGTTCCAGAAGCTATTGATAATACAATGGAACTGTATGATAAGATTGACAAACTGACCTTAGCGAGGGATGTATTATTACCTAATTTCCCGATGCCCGAAGGTTTTAAAACACAAGATGAATATCTACGACACATTACTTATGAAGGGGCTAAGAAACGATATGATCCTATTACGCCTGTTATAGAAGAGCGATTGAATTTCGAGTTAGATGTAATTAAAAATTCTGGGTATCCAGGCTACTTCTTAATTGTACAGGATTTCACCACGACTGCCAGAGAGATGGGGGTAGCCGTAGGTCCTGGTCGGGGATCTGCAGCAGGTTCAGCAGTAGCCTATTGTATTGGAATTACCAATGTAGATCCGATTAAATACGATTTACTTTTTGAGCGTTTCTTGAATCCTGAACGGGTATCCATGCCCGATATTGATATAGATTTTGATGATGTAGGACGACAGAAAGTAATTGACTACGTGATTGATAAATATGGTCGGAATCAAGTTGCACAAATTGTGACGTATGGTTCAATGGCTGCCAAATCTTCGCTTAGAGATGTCGGTCGGGTAATGAATATTCCATTGGGTGATGTAGATAAAGTAGCGAAGTCTTTTCCTTTAAATTTAGGTGCCACCCTCAATAAAGTTTTAGCAGATGGAGATATTCAGAAGAAGCTAAAGGATAAGATGAATTCGGAGGATGTAGATAAAGCTTACCAGTTTAGAAAACTATCTGAAGGTCAGGATCAAACGGGAAAAATGATTCGGCTTGCGAAACGGCTAGAAGGGTCTATTAGAAATACGGGTATCCATGCTTGTGGGGTCGTTATTACACCTGATGATATTACTAAATATGTTCCTGTAAAAACAGATAAGGGTGCAGAGATGCTAGTCTCTCAATTTGATAATAGTGTTGCAGAAGATGCGGGTCTGTTAAAAATGGATTTCTTAGGTTTAAAAACCTTGACCATTATTAAGAATGCAGTGCAATTAATAAAAGAAGGCCATGGTGTAAAAATTGACCCAGAGGAAGTACCACTCGATGATGTAAAGACCTATGAATTATTTCAGCGTGGAGAAACAATTGGTATTTTCCAATATGAGTCCTCGGGTATGCAAAAATATTTGAAAGATCTGCGGCCCACTGCTTTTGAGGACATTATTGCGATGAATGCTTTGTATCGGCCTGGGCCATTGGAGTATATTCCTGAATTTGTAGAAAGGAAGCATGGGCGGAAGCCTGTGGTTTATGATCTTCCTGATATGGAAGAATATTTAAAAGAAACATATGGAATTTGTGTATATCAAGAGCAAGTAATGCTACTTTCTCAAAAACTAGCTGACTTCTCTAAAGGCGAAGCAGATACTTTGAGAAAAGCAATGGGAAAGAAAAAAAAGGCATTAGTAGATAAAATGTGGCCTAAGTTTTTAGAAGGCTGCACTAAAAATGGACACCCAGAGGAAATTGTCAAGAAAGTATGGACTGACTGGGAAGCCTTTGCTTCCTACGCCTTCAATAAGTCGCACTCTACCTGCTATGCTTTTGTAGCTTTTCAAACCGCTTACTTAAAAGCCCACTACCCTGCCGAATTTATGGCATCGGTTTTGACTCATAATAAGAGTGACATCTCGAAAGTAACCTTCTTTCTAAGAGAATGTCAACGAATGGAGCTAGATGTACTAGGTCCAGACATCAATGAAAGCCAATTAAATTTTCATGTTAACCAAGAAGGGCAAATTCGATTTGGTTTATCCGCCCTAAAAGGAGTCGGCGAAGGCCCAGTTGAAGAAATTTTAAAAGAAAGAGCAAAAGGTCGATTTACCTCCCCCATAGACTTTATCACAAGGCTTACCTCCAAAGCTGCTAATAAAAAAGTAGTCGAAAGTCTGGTATTAGGTGGTGCGTTTGATTGTTTTGATACAATGACCCGTGCACAATATTTTGGCTATCCAGATAAAAATAAAGAAGAAACCTACGTAGAGGCTTTTGTGAAATTTGGCAGTAAAATGCAAGCTAAAGATAATTCTCTTATGCTTTTTGATGTTGCAGAACATACAGATGCTGCAGAACCAGCAATACCAGAAGTAGAACCTTGGCCATTAATTGAAAAACTAACAAGAGAAAAAGAGGTCACAGGTATTTATATTAGTGGACATCCTTTAGATGAATATCGAATGGAAGTGGAAAATTTCGCTACTTGTGGCTTAGATAGAGTAGAAAATTTCAAAGGGCAGGCTTTAAAATTAGCCGCTTTTGTTACTAGTGCCAATCATAGAATTAGTAGAAAAGGAACAGGGTATGGGTATTTTATGATCCAAGATTATAATGGTACCTTAGAGTTTCCACTATTCAGTGAAGATTATCAAAAATTTAAACATCTACTGGAAGAAGGGCAAGGCGTTTTTATACATGGTAGCTTTCAACAACGCTGGAATAGTGATGAATTTCAACTAAAATTGAGCAAGGTGGAATTATTAGAAAGTGTCGCTAATAGTTTAACGAACTCTATCACGCTCAAAATTCCTATCGACCGTATCTCTAAAGAAATGATAGATGGACTAGACGCTGTCTGTCAAGAACATATAGGAAAGCATAAATTAAAAATTCATCTGTATGATCGAGAATCGAAAAATAAATTGCATTTAATCGCAAAAGAACGATTAGTCAATGCTAATAATGATTTAATCAAAAAATTGGATAAATTAGGGGTGAATTATCAAGTCAACTAGGACTAGGATTTGTAAGATTTTAGGATTAGTAGGATTTTGAATCGTGCTAGTGTTAAAATCCTACTAATCTTAAAATCCTAGTCATGTGTTAAAATATTTGAAAAACTTTACATATATAGCCACTAATAGTAATATTTGCCGTTCAATCAATAAACAAACAACTTTTACCAGACTCTAATTATAATGCATTTCTTGAAACACCTTACATATATTCTTTTACTGTGCTCTTTTAGTAACTTATTCGGGCAAACAGATGTTCTCTATAGAGTATCCGATCCTGCATATGCCACTACTGTTGCACATTCTTTCACAGACGGAGAAGTGATCCCTCGATTAAGAACTATCCAATGTGCTATTCCGACACGCTATACAGATGCCGTAAAAGGGTATATCCGAACTTATACTATTAAAAATAGGGCAAAAACAGAACGGATATTAGGAAAATCCGTCATGTATTTTCCTATATATGAAGAGCAATTTAGAAAAAGAGGCATCCCTGATGCTTTAAAATATTTATCAGTAACAGAATCCGCTTTGAATCCTGTCGCGATCTCTAGTGCTAGTGCGGTAGGATTATGGCAATTTATGAAGGCTACTGGACGAGAGTATGGGCTTCGAATAGATCAAGTGGTGGATGAAAGATCTGATCCGCATTTATCAACCGCTGCTGCTGCTGCTTATTTAGCTAAACAATATGCTAGATTTGGAGATTGGGCATTAGCTATTGCAGCCTATAATAGCGGTCCTGGTAATGTGAGTAAGGCCATTCGTAGGGGCCGAAGTAAAAATTTCTGGAAAATTAAAAAATACTTGCCTAGGGAAACTAGAAGCTATGTACCAGGATATATTGCTGCTGCTTATATTCTACAACATTATGAAAAGCATGGTTTGATTCCCCAATATCCAGAAATGGATTTGCAATTAACAGAGGCCGTAAAGGTATATCAGTTTCTTAATTTTCAGACGATCTCTGCTATGACAGGCTTACCAGTGAATACCATAAAAGAATTGAACCCTTCTTTTTTACAAAATTATATTCCAGCTACTCAGAAAGGGTATTATTTAATTTTACCCAAGCGAGTGATGAATACTTTTAAAAGTCAAGTAGCTCGACCAGATAGTAAGCCTGCTTATCTGGCAGCTAATACAAATCCTATTTATACAACCCCAGTCAGTACGAATCCTGGTTATACAAATACTAGAACCAATTTAAATAAAGATAATTATTCGCTTTCTTATCATTATGTATTACACAATGAGAATTTACAGACCATTGCTAAACAACATAACTGCCATCCCTATCATATTAAAGTTTGGAATGATTTGAAAAGCAATTATGTTCAACCTGGAGAACAACTAAAAATCTATACGCCTAAATTTGGTCAAGTAGTAAGTCCCCAAACTATACGTACTCCTAAGAAAAAAATAAATGTTCCAAAAATTTCAACCTTAAAAATTCAAAGACCAATTTCTCAAAATCCTTCTGATATAGGCAAGCCATCATCAAATAATAAAATAAAAGCACGTCGATACCTATATCATGTGATTCATAGAAATGAAAGTCTTAGAGATATTTCTAAACAGTATCATACTTCCGTTCAGCAATTATTAGAGTTTAATAATGTCAAGCGTGGACGGCTACCAATGCCTGGTGATAAGATTAAGGTGAAAATTATTGAGTAATTATTTGTACTTAGGAACGATGAATTAATAAATGCAGATTCTAAGAAAAATAAACACTTGATTATCAATCACTTATAATATTAAGAATCTGCATTTATTTCTATCTCATTCCTTAGAAACTAAATCCTTTAAGACTTTCGCTATATCTTTTATTAATTAAATTCTTTAGCTCTTTTCTAGCGAAGAATATTCTACTCTTTATAGTACCTAAAGGCAGATCTAAATAATCCGCAATTTCTTGGTACTTATATCCATTAAAATGCATAACAAAAGGAACCTTAATGGTGTCATCTAATCCTTTAACCATCCGCTTCAACTCTTTCATCATTATATTAGATTCTGCTCGATTAGACACTATATTTTTACCAGAATTAAGATAAAAGTCATTGTCCGTCGAATCTATAATAGTATTCGCTTTCATCTTTTTACGATAGTTGTTGATGAAAATATTTTTCATAATCGTAAATAGCCAAGCCTTGAAGTTTGTACCAACTCTAAATTTTTCCTTATTGGTAATCGCTCTAAAAGCAGTCTCTTGATATAAATCTTTCGCATCTTCTGAATTCTTTGTCAAATTGTACGCGAAAGTATTTAGCACAGGGGTCATTTGATCGAAACGGGTGCAAAATTCTATAGTAGACATGATAATAGATTTTCTTGATTGCGGGATTTTTTCCACAAAAAACAATTCGTTCTTTGACAAATCCCGTGGTCAAGGAAAAAGGAGAAGCAAAAGTGACCAAAATGAGGGAGAATATTCCCGAACCACTTGCATGAAGGAGCATAAACTCCTGAATCATGAAACAGGTAGGATTGCTAAATGGTCTTGATTTTTCTTTTTCATTGACCACGGGATTTGTCAAAGAATCAAACAATTAAAGTGATTTTGTTTAACCAAAGATAAGGTAGAGTTAAACAAAAAACAAAATTTAGTGCTATTATTTAAACAAGAAAGGTTGTATTAATAAAATTTCAATTGTACCTATAACTCATCATCTATTGATAACCAGTATTTTAACAAGATAAACTAGTGTATTTTTTTGTGTTTTAAATTTTCAGAAAAAATTGAAAATTAATTATGGGATAAATATGTTTAACTCTATTTTAGTGCTCTGGGGTAGCATAAGAATGGAAATTTATTCTCACACCAAATAGAGAAGCGAAAGGAGAGATAAATCAGTTCAAAAAAGCGAAGAAATCTTATTTATTTGTAAGTGGATTTATTTCTATTCTCTCAATCGAAGCATCAACCTATTTACTAATACATACATCACATATAGCTCTCAACATAACTCCCGTTTTCAAGAAAAAAACTAAGAACAAAATAAGCTACTCTAAATTTGTAAATTTATTTCTACATCGTTCCTACGTAAAGCTACCATGAGTCTGAGAAGTGTTAAAACTTTGAATTTTTATTTGACAGTGCAATATTAATTTCTTAGATTTAGTTTAATAATTAATCTTAATTTCTAACTAAATACTACATATGGAGCAATCCTTTACACAAAATGATTTAATTAAATACATCTACAAAGAAACTTCTCTTACAGAAACGCTTGAAATAGGAGCGGCACTAGAAGAAGATTATGATTTGATGGAACAATTCAAAGCTTTGATGGTAGGATTTATCAAGTTACCAAAAGCAACTTTCGCTCCTACAAAACTATCTCTTCAAAATATCCTGAAGTATAGTTCTCAAAATCTTGTAGAATTACATTGAGCAATATTGCATCAATGCTACCAAAGCCCTTAATGGATGTCCATTAAGGGCTTTTTTAGTAGCACGGAATTCATTCCGTATGAAGACTATCGAGCGCAGCGCAGATAGTCTTTAGTCTGTAATTTGTAATCTATCTGCGCTGCGCTCAATAGATTAGGTACGGAATGAATTCCGTGCTACTGGACTACACAACTTTGATAATAACTTCCTATTTTAAACAATTTTAAATAAAAACCTACAAAAAGTTTTAAAAAGCTTTGTTTATTTAAACAAATAAATTATCTTTGTTGTATGTTACAATCAAAATAGTTATTAATTTTACTAAACAATAGCGAAATGTCAAAAGAAAAGGAACAAAAATTAAAATCATTACAATTAACAATTGATAGATTAGAAAAGACTTATGGTAAAGGAACGGTTATGCGTTTAGGAGACAAGCAAGTTGTCCATGCAGAAGTAATTCCAACAGGTTCTTTAGGTCTTGATATAGCATTAGGTATACAAGGACTTCCAAAAGGAAGAGTTGTTGAAATATATGGCCCTGAATCTTCAGGTAAAACAACTTTAGCCATACATGCTATTGCAGAGTGTCAAAAAAATGGTGGTATCGCAGCATTTGTGGATGCAGAGCATGCTTTTGATCGTTTTTATGCGGAATCACTTGGTGTAGATGTTGAAAGTCTTTTAATTGCACAACCAGATAATGGGGAGCAAGCTTTAGAGATTGCTGAAAATTTAATTCGATCTGCAGCTATTGATATATTAGTGATTGATTCTGTTGCAGCATTAGTACCAAGAGCAGAAATTGAAGGAGAAATGGGAGATTCTAAAATGGGTCTACAGGCTCGTTTAATGTCTCAAGCACTTAGAAAATTGACAGGTACAATCGGCAAAACGGGATGTTGTTGTATCTTCATCAATCAATTAAGAGAAAAGATTGGGGTGATGTTTGGTAATCCTGAAACGACTACTGGTGGTAATGCTTTGAAGTTTTATGCATCTGTTAGATTAGATATCCGTAGAAGTGGTTCTGCTATCAAGGATAAAGAAGGTAATGTTGTCGCTAATCACGTAAAAGTGAAAGTAAAGAAGAACAAATTAGCACCTCCTTTTAGAGAAGCAGAGTTTGATATTGTTTTTGGTAAAGGTATTTCTAAAGTAGGAGAGATCGTCGATCTTGCAGTAGAATATGATATTATCCAAAAGAGTGGTGCATGGTATGCTTATGCTGATGCTAAAATTGCGCAAGGTAGAGAAGCTGCTAAGCGTTTCTTAGAAGATAATCCAGAGGTTGCTCTAGAAATCGAGAAAAAAGTGAAAGCTATTGCTTTGGACTTGGGTGAACCAGAAAAAGAGGAAGAAGTCAAAGCAAAACCTAAGGAAGAAGCTAAAGTGGTTAAATCAGTCAAAGCGGATAAGAAAAAATTATCTAAAAACGGAGTTGCTGAATAATTGATTGATAATGGTAGAGACCTAGCGGTACTAGGTCTTTATTAAAATTTTTGTAAAATAAAAAATGCCATCTAGACAAAATCTAGATGGCATTTTGGTTTCTGTAAAGACCTAGTATTGCTAGGTTTCTAAGGTTTTTCTATTTTAAAATCATTCAAAAACCCTGTATGAAAATCTCCAGCTTTAAATTTTTCATTATCCATTAACTGAATATGGAACGGTGCCGTCGTTTTTATACCTTCTATTATAAATTCTCCCAAGGCTCTCTTCATTTTTAAAATACATTCTTCTCTAGTATGCGCTCGACAAATTAGCTTAGCAATCATAGAGTCGTAATATGGTGAAATTGTATACCCTGCATATACATGGGTATCCACTCGTACTCCATATCCTTTAGAACTATGAAAAGAGGTAACAGTACCAGGACTAGGCCGAAAATCATTATATGGATCTTCTGCATTTATTCTGCACTCAATAGCATGCATTTGTGGATAATAGTTTTTACCTGAGATTGCTTCACCCGCTGCTACTTTTATCTGCTCTTTTATTAAATCTTGTTCAATTACCTCTTCTGTTACTGTGTGTTCTACTTGAATTCTTGTATTCATTTCCATGAAGTAAAATTCTCCATGTTTATCTACCAGAAATTCAACAGTACCAACCCCTTCATAATTAATATACTTACAAGCTTTTACTGCGGCTTCCCCCATTCGTTCTCTTAGTTCATCTGTCATAAATGGAGAAGGACTCTCCTCTACCAACTTTTGATGGCGGCGTTGGATCGAGCAGTCTCTCTCAGACAAATGCGCTGCATTTCCATATTGATCCCCAATGACTTGGATCTCAATATGTCGAGGCTCTTCAATAAATTTTTCTATATAAATTCCTGCATTTGCAAAAGAGGCTTCTGCTTCTTGTTGTGCACTAGTCATTGCATTTTCAAATTCTTCATCCTTCCAAACAATCCGCATACCTTTTCCACCACCACCAGCGGTTGCTTTTAGAATAACGGGATAACCTATTTCCTTTGCTATATTCAAGCCTTGCTTCACATCCTGTATAAGGCCTTCTGATCCAGGTACAACAGGCACCCCTGCTTTAATCATGGTATCTTTAGCGGTAATCTTATCCCCCATTTTGCGAATCATATCTGCGGTAGGACCAATAAATTTAATACCATAATCCGAACATATATCCGCAAAATCTGCATTTTCAGATAAGAACCCATATCCAGGATGAATTGCATCAGCATTCGTAATTTCTACTGCTGCCATTATCTTAGATACATTTAGATAAGACTCCTTGGAAGATGGTGGACCAATACAAACAGCTTCATCAGCAAATTTTACATGAAGACTCTCTCTATCAGCCGTTGAGTAAACCGCTACTGTTTGAATCCCCATTTCCTTACAAGTACGAATTACTCGCAATGCAATCTCTCCCCTGTTTGCAATCAATATTTTCTTAAACATATTTAAAGTATTGTACCATAGTAGTGACGAAATAATTAATTGAACTCTTAAAGTTTTAAATTTTAAACCTGTTCAATTAATTATTTCGGTATACCATATTAATAAATGATGAATGAGAAATGATGAATGATGAATCTAGTGGTACTGACATTTCTAATCTAACAGTCAACATCATAAGATTCATCATTCATCATTCATCATTTATTTCTTATCCATTCGGATCAACTAAGAATAGGGGTTGATCATATTCCACTGGAGAGGCATCTTCTATTAAAACCTTCACAATCGTTCCACTTACTTCGGACTCAATTTCATTAAATAGTTTCATCGCCTCTACGATACAGACGATATCTCCTACTTCGATCCGATCACCAACTTTAGCATATGCTGGTTTTTCTGGAGCGGACGATCTATAGAATGTACCAACTATAGGTGATTTCACTTCTATATGATTTGTTGTTGCTTTGGCAGAACTTGCTTCAACAGAAGTAGCTTCAACTGCGGCTACCTCAACGGGAGCAGGAGGAGGAGCTTGGTAACTTGGTATAGCAGCAACAGAAGCTGCTGCTGGAACAGAAATTACTTGCTGTGGCGCAGGTAATACAGGCTTACCTTTATGATAATCTTTTGTTCGAATAGTTATTTCGAATTCTCCTTCTCTAAGCTTAAATTCAGAAATATCTGTTTTATTAATTAGCTTAATAAGGTCTTGTAGATCTTTATTATTCATTTTACAAGAAAAATAATTGAAGCTATTCTATTTATTTAAAATCGTTCTTTAAAATTAAGATTAGCAGCTTCAATGCTTAATTAAGTTGGTTTATGTTATTGAGGTTATACTCGAAACAGGATAAATTACCGAAAATGAAACTTCCCAAATCTCGAAGACTTTGTAAGTTCGATCCCGACAGACTTACAAAATCTTCAAGATTTGGGAAGTCTAATTCAAAAATAAATTCGGCAATCTATCCTGTCCGTAGTATATCAATTAGGAATGAGATAGAAATAACTATAGATTCTTGAGGCAGTTATTTTTTCTTCTTTCAAGGCACAAAAACCGCACATAGCCTAAGCTACGTAAGGCTTTTTGCAACGAAGAAAGGAGGAAAAAACTAGTCAAGAGTCGATAGTTATTTTTGCGTCATTCCTAAGGCAAAATGTAAGAATAAAGTGGTCTGTTTTAGGCTAGTCATTTTTTCTTCTAAGGATGCTTTGAAAACCGCACATAGTCTAGCTACGTAAGGTTTTTTTAAAGTATTTTTAGAAGGAAAAAGGGCAGTATAAAATGGCTAATTTATTCTTACACTTTGCCTTACTTCTTTACTCGTTCCATATATTCTCCAGTACGAGAATTGATTTTTAATAAGTCTCCTTCATTAACAAAGATAGGTACTCTAATTTCTGCACCTGTTTCTAGTTTCGCAGGCTTAGTTACATTCGTAGCAGTATCTCCTCTCAAACCTGGTTCCGTGTATACGACCTCCAATTCAATATATTGAGACATCTCTAATGTCAATGGACGTTCATCTGTTGCTTGAAATATAATATCCACATCCATTCCCTCTTTCAAGAAATCAGGTCGATCAATCATCTTTTCTTGAATAGCAATTTGATCGAATGTTTCATTATTCATAAAGTGATAGCCTGTATCATCTTTATATAAGTACTGATAAGTACGTCTTTCGACTCGGACAATATCAATTTTATGTCCAGCAGAAAAGGTATTATCTACAACCTTTCCCGTAGTCATACTTTTTAGCTTTGTTCGTACAAAAGCAGCACCTTTTCCAGGTTTTACGTGCTGAAAAGAAACCACTACAAATACATCGTGGTTATAATTAATGCACAGCCCATTTTTAATTTCTGAAGTATTCGCCATGAAATGCTATTTTATTATTTTTATGAGGGCAAAGATACAGAATTATACCATTTTTAATGTCAAAACTCATACAATACCCCTCCGTTGATTTGTGCACCTGTCGTTTTATTCACTCTAAATTTTAATTCCGCAAATATATTTAGATCCCCATTGGTAGGAATATTCGTCCCTACTCCCCCATTTAAAGCTATATTGGTAGAATCTAGCACGTCAACAATGCCTATTCCTCCCAAACCATATACAATTACATCATTAGTAAATAAAGTAACAAAATGATAATGTGCATCTAAATCAATGATTTTTACAGTCAATCCATCAGATGGATATATGTTGTAACTAGGAGAAGCAGCCCACGTGTCATCGTCAAATACGTATTTAAACTTTGCAACAAATCCTAATCTTTTTAAATCAGTATCATAATTCACGCCTCCACCAGCACTAATTTGAGCAGTAAGCGGGGTATTAGACAAAAAAATTAAAGAAGCAAGAAAAAGGCAAGAATAAATGGCTTTTTTCATATCTTTTTAATTATCAGGAACGATGTAGAAATAAACTTACAAAATTAGGATAGCTTATTTTGTTCTTATTTTTTTTCTTGAAAACGGGAGTTATGTTGATATAATGACTGTTTTCAAGGAGAAAAAGAAGGGCAAAATAAGCAGCATAAATTGTAAATTTATTTTTTCATCGTTCCTTAGGGGTAAAGAAGATGAAGTTATTCCCGAAATAAAGAAAAAAATACAATATTCAATAAAATTGTAGGATAAAATATATTTTATTATAATAAATCTTTTCTTCAGAGGAGAGAGTAGAGCAGCGAGAATAGAGGCAAATTTCGTTGGAAATCGACAAATCTTTGACAAGTTTATCCAGCATACAAAAGTAGTTGACACTTTTAAAGCGCAAGTTC
>CAYOBX010000039.1:0-13184 GCA_964402245.1 uncultured Saprospiraceae bacterium
ATGCTGCCTTTTTTCTAAAATTGTTCATCTGCATTTGGTTTGATTGTTTTAAAATATTTTCCATACACAATTAACATATATTATGCATATATTTTTTATCCTCTCATCCCTAGTATTTTCTGTATAAATTACTGCTAAATTATATTTTCCAAATAACTTAATTTTCAAAAATAATTAGATGAAAAAACAAAATTGATTCAGTACATTATTTTGCTTAAAAATAACTTTTGCAAAATTTTATCCTGAGATGCAAAACCATTAAAAATGGCTTCAAATCTATTTTTTAACTTTAAAAGTTATCGAACTCTAAGTATAAGAATAAAAAAGCCTCAGATAAAACTAAAGATTTGAGGCTTATCTGTTTTTAAACTCTAAAGATATTATTAAACATCTCCTATCGCTGTCCATTTTAAATACCAATTATCCTTATATTTCTGTTCCATTCGTCTATTGATAAACCCAACATACACTCTAAAACTATTTGGAGAAGCATTATATATACTCGTCACACCTTGGGTTGCCCAGTGTGATGTAGTACCTTCTAAAGTTGTCAAATAATGTGGCGTTGTTCTAAAGTTGTGCATTGATGTATCAACATCCACATAAATTCCTCTTCCTCCATCATAAATCACCCATTGTTGGGGAGAGGTATGTCCTTGAACAATAACTTTATTACCAATAACATCAGTTGACTCACCACTAGTAGCACCAGTATCATCATCATTATTAGCTACAAAGTCAGCTATAATTTTTTTAAATGTACTAGAAATTGAATCCCCACTTCCCATAAAACTAGGTACTTCTTTAAGTTCTGCATTAAGATACATCTCTAATATTGTTCTTCCATTAAAAGCTCCTTGTCCACGAATAGTACCAGTAAGGGTTAAGGTCTGATGAGATGCAGAAATCTGACTTTGGTAGGATCTAAACTGAGAATATGAGTTGTCTATTTGTGCCTTTAAGTCAGCTAGTGCTTGTCCTTTTAGAGTCAAGCTACCTTGTATATTAAGAGCCTCTTGATATGCTTCATTAAGTTCTGAACTAGAAGCAAAATTTGAATTTGCTGCGACCATATCCACGTTCCAAGTGCATGGACCTAGGCCAGTTTTAATTACGGGTTTATAACCAGTAATAATCCAACCATTTGGAGCATTGTAAACTGAGTCTCTTGTTTCAGTTTTTTTTGTACCTGTCATGTTTGGAAACGCCATAGAGATGTGGCAAACTGATTTATTCATATTCATATGATTTCAAGAGTGAAAAAATAATTGATGATTCAAAGAATATTTTTATTAAAAATTTTAAATAAAAAAATGTTAGTTATGAAAAACGGTATAGTGTAACATCAAAAAGAAACTATACATTATAGGTCAGACATTTAATTTATTTATTGTGTTACCCTATTTTTAAGTTGTTATTTCTTTCAAATCTGGCTTCGATCGAAGCATAGATGGTGCGATTCCATATTTATTTTTAAAGCATTTAGTAAAATAGCAATAGCAAGAAAAGCCAGTTTCAAAGGCAATTCGATTAATAGGTAAATTAGATGTTTGAAGTATTTTATTGGCTTTCTCAAGTCTAAATTCTCTCATGTAAATCGAAGTAGACAATCCTGTATATTTCACCATTTTTCTATGTAAATTAGTTCGACTCATTAACATGGCTTGGCAGAGTTCTGGAATACCAAAATCCACATCAGCAGATTTTGCTTCTAAAATATTATCCAAGGAATTTAGAAAGACCGAAGGATGATTATTTGATGCTAGGTTCATTTATTTTCTATTAAAAAAATGGAAAACTACGTTATAAGTAGACGGATTATGGCTCTATTCTCAGTGTCATAAGTCCGACATCTAAAAGGCTCTATTAAACCAATTTGATACCTGACTTTTGACAGCTGACTTACTGAATTGGTTATCAGCAAACTTCATTTGGTTTTTCCTCCATTAATCCGGAGCATATAATTTATATTCTCTCTAAGAACATAGAATTATATATATTCCAAAATTCTATAAAATTATTTTCATTTTTATAGACAAAAATGGTAGCTTGTAAGCACAAATAATAAAAAAACACCATCAATTGTTTTTATAAGGAATTGATTTTCAATCTATTACAAATAATAGTATTATTTTTTTCTGTAATCAAAGAAAGGCACCATTGAGAGAAAGCAAATTAATTAAATTATTAAAAACCCTATCAACAGAGGAGTTCAAAGGACTATATAACTATGTTCGAAGTCCCTACTTTACCAAAAGTAAAGAAGCACTGCATCTATTTAATTACATTCGAAAGCACCATCCAGACTTTACTTCTCCTCATCTAGCAAAAGAAAAAGTATTTAAAAAGGTATTTCCTTCCCAAGTATATAGCGATAGCAAACTTCGTAACCTACGATCTAAACTTCATAAGATAGTCGAAAACTACTTAATTCAACTTTATTTTGAACAAGAGGATTTCCAAAAGAAAAAACTACTGACAGAGATTTATGGACAACGTAATTATTATGTTGAATTTGAGCGCAGTATAGCGCAACTTTTAAATGAATCACCTAAAAAACAATACCGCGACGCCTCATGGTACTTTGAGAAGTATTCATTAAGTAAAGAATTATATTTTCATCCTTTAACTCAAAAGCATAGTAAGTCCAATCATATACATCAAGTCCTAGAAAATCTAAATCACTTCTATTCATTCGAACGATTAATCATAGGAATTGACCTAAAAAATAGAGCAAGTATATTATCTACTTCGAATTCCTTTAAGCTTGAAGACTATTCAGAAATTACTCCGTCAACTAATGACTTGTATAAATTATTATCAAATACTTTTCATCTTCAAGATCAAGACCAAAATCAAGAGCAGTTATTTGATGAGACACAAGAATTATTCGTCCATAATATTCAAGACATTCCAAAAAAATATGCCTTAGTGATTTTGAGAGCACTCTTAAATTTTAGCTATCAACAAGTCACTAAAAAGGAAATGAGATTTTCTAAAGCTTACTTTGATTTATTTCAATTGGGTTTAAACAATAAGTTAATGTTTGTAAATAACCAATTACCATATACATCATATATTAGCTTTGTAACTATGGGTTCTAAACTTAAAAGATTTCAAACTATACAACATTTTATTACAAAACATGAAAAACATATAGATCCATTAATTCGCCAAAATGCTAAAACTCAGGCGATGTGCATACTAGCTTTTTTTCAAGGGGAATATCAAAACGTAATTACTTTATTACATGATTACCAACCAATTTCCACACTGGATGATATTCAGGCTCGAACAATATCGATTCGAACTTATTACTATTTACAACAAAATGACGATACCTATAAATCCTTATTCTTATCAAATTGTAATGCTTTTGAAATTTTTTTGAAGAGAGCTAATAAAATTAATACGGATAAAATTACTTCATTTCTCAATTTTATTTCTTTCCTAAAAAAGCTAGCAAAATCAAAATTTTCACCTCCCCACTCTTTAATCAAACAACTAGATGCTTATCCTGCCGTTTTTGCACGAGGTTGGCTAATGGAAGAAATAATAAAAATAGAGCCTGAAACATAATCATGTTCCAGACTCTTTTTTTTACATAATCACCAAGTCTTCAATGATGATTGAAGAATTAAATGACGTCTCTAAATCAACAGCTAAAGTTTCCATTTGGAATAGATTTGTGAGGCATTGTTTTCATTTGGCCTCGAGTGAAAAAATTGTTTTCATTTGATGGCTTACTATAGGACATAGCTTACCTAGGCCAAGTAGCGACATTTTATACTACTTGGTGATCTAAGATTTTATTTTTCTTATTTGCTAACTTGTTGTGCTACTTAATAACAGTAGGTAGGAAAAGGTAATAGGTAAGGGTATCTTTTTTCAGACTTAAATATTGATGAATCTAAAAGATTAAAGGAATAAGGAGATATTCAATCAGAAATATGGGTAATAAATTTAAATGGTAATCGTATTTGAAAGAAATGAAATTATGCTCGTCGAAGTTTTGATAAAAGAGAGAAAACAATTAATACTAATAAAATTATTGCTACCAATACCCAAAGATAAAATTTTTCATTACTATCTAATTCAATTGCTTTGTAATTTCCTAAATGTACAAAGCCAGCCCAGTAGTAGGGATGTAACTGGGAAAGGCTTTCTTGATTATTTAAGTAGTCTAATTTAGCTTGACGGAGGGCTGTATGTTTGGATTTTCCTAGTTGAATGTGTTGGTAGTAATATTGCATTAATTGAGCAGTAGTCGCATCATTTACGGCCCATAGACTCATAGTAGTACTAGGAACGCCAGCATAAGTAAACCCATGTGCCAAACTAATAATCCCTTCTCCTTTTTGGTATGCACCTACTCCTGTTTCGCAAGCACTTAGTACTACCATCTCAGCCGACAAATCTAGATTATACAATTCCTGTAAATAAAAATAATCATCTGCCAAATAAATACGACTTTGATCCGATTGTTGATCGTCTATACATGCATGAGTAGCTAGATGTAGAATACGACTATTTTTACATTGATCTAGAAAGGTAGATTTATTAGCTTGTTCTCCAATTAAGGCATGACCATTCAATAGGTTGGCAATTCCAATTACTTCAGTTTCACTATGCTGCAAGTTAGTCAAACTATCAATATCGCAGGTACGACTCGCTAGTAGAGAACGAGTTCCTTGAAATGATGGCGCAAATCCTATAAAGGAATTTTCTGATGGATTAGCTTTTTGCTCTAATTGTTTAGCTAATAAAGTTGCACTTAGCGCATAGGTGATGGTATAATCATTGTGTAAATAGTGTAAATCTGCAAAGGAAGTAGCCTGTTGATTTTTTTTGCTTACAAATGCTTCAAAGGGTATGGAGGCTAATTCTCCGTCTGGGATTATTATTAATTCGTTGATGGATGGGGATAACTCAACCAGTGCATTTTGTAATACATTTTGATAGGCTTCAAAACCTATTTCTTGAAAAGATCCTAATTTAGTTTCTGGATTACTAAGTTGGTTATGAAAAATTCTATTTATATTTTCTAAACCCAATTTTTCAATTGAAAAAAACTTGCATTGCTCTTTTGCAATTAGTAATAAATAAACAGTAGAATCACCATAGAAATATTCTAAAAATGCTTGATGATCCGTTATCTGTTGCTGTATAGATGCTACTGTTGGTCGCTCAGTATTTCTGGTTAATTGATAGTAATTGAAATAATTATTTTTTAATTGATCTTCTAATTCAAATTGTTGGATTTTGAATTGAGCCAGCTCTGCTTCTTCGGATTTTAGCAAGCTATCTTTAGTAGTAGAATCTTGCTTTAAGTCGATAACAGCTCTTTCTTGCTGGTTAATACTACTAATCAAAAATTGTTGGTGTTCTCTAATAGAATCTGGTATATCTGTAAATAATTCAACTCTGGAGGTGTTAAGGGATTCTACAATTAAAATAGCTTTATTACTTTCCATCAACGTCCATATAGATTGCTGATATTTTTCTTCTTCTGTTAGTTCATACATTTCTGTAGCAACCAGAATAGATTTTTCAAAGATGGGGAACGTTTCTTTTAGCCAGAATAGTTTAGAACCTTTTGCTGTAAAATTTCCTCTTAATAAGTCAATTAATCTTATAGCTGTTTGATAAGTGTCATAAGCAGCTTTTAAATGTTCGGGATTTTGGGATAATTGATACCATTGATAAAAAGTTTTAGCTTTAAAAGAAAGATCAAGCAGCAAACTAGAGTTAGACCCAATTAACTCCAAGTCGTCCATTTTAGGATTACTAAATATATCATCATTATTGAAATTTAGCAGCTGTTGCTGGATAGCTTTTTGGAAATATAATAATGCTTCAAAAAAATTCTCCTCATGTAAATAAATAGTCCCTAAATTATGATAGTTTCTATTTAGAGATAAAGATTTCTTCCCATTATTATTATTTTGATTTAATACTAAAGTATTTTTTAAATGTTTTAAGGCTTCCGAATATTTGTATTGATATTTATATACCATACCTAAGTTTTCCTCTAGCAAAATATAATCTTTATGTGTTTCTCCATGTAAAGTTTTTTTAATGCTCATTGCTTTTTCGAGAATTAAAATGGACTCATTATATTCCTTCGTCTTTATATATACTTCTGCTAAATCTGCATAAGTATTCGCAAGATAATCCTTTAATTCTTCTCGTTTTTCATAGATGGCTATTGCAATTCTTAAATATTTATCAGCTTTGACATAATTGCCTTTATCCACAGAAATTAAACCTAGATTTTTATATGCTTGTGCTAATTGTTCTTGTGCTTTTTGTGTTTCTTTTTTATTGGTACTTATAATTAGCAGATACAAATTTTCTGCCTTTTCTAAATCATTACTTTCAAAATATACATCTGCTAAATATAATTGACAATCAATCAAAAGTTCTTCGTTTTGTTGATTTTGATAAATACGTGATGCATGTTGTAAACACTTTTTTGCGGCTTGCAATGCTCCTAAAAATAAGTGTACCTTACCTAAACGAAAATATAAATCTGCCTCAAAAGTACTATTTTGAAGCCCAGTATTTTTTAGAAGAGAAATAGATTTTTCAAAAGAGGTTTTTGCATGATGATCTTCATATTGATCATAATGATATTTCCCTTTTTCAAAGTGAATTTTCACTAAAAAACTATCTACTTTCGTAATAGAGTCATTCATTGATTCTATACAAGTATAAAGACTAGCTTGAGTTGTTGTTTTGCTTGAAATGAGTAAATCATATAAATGCTTATTAAAGTCTATAACACCAGCATTCTGATCTTCATTTGTCAATTGACTTGTTAAAGAATCAAAATTCTCTAAGCAGTTTATCTGACTAAAAACTAAGATGGGGCTCAAAAAGATATACAAAAAGCATAGTATCTTGAAAGTAATTTGTTTCATAGCTCATTATTGGGAACAGGGGTTTTTATCAATTGGTGTATTCTCCAAATCAATTCTCTGCTTTAATTCTTGTAGGTTTTCAATATATTTTCCGTCTTGTACACCATTAGATAAAGAATTACCCATACGAGCAATACTAGTCTTTATATGTTGAATTACATCAATTTTACAAGCATCTGGATGATAGCTAATTATAGCAGCAGCTATACCTGAAATATATCCAGCAGCCATTGAAGTGCCTTGTAAAGTTGTATCTCTGTCATCCAAAAATGTGCTTTCCCATGTACCATTAACAGCTATATCAACTGTAGTACCAAAATTAGAATACGAAGCAAGTGTATTTGAACCAACTCTAATATCCCCGTCAAAAACTACAACAGAATCCAAAGCCGCAATTTCCAGCATATTTTCTAGATCATAGCCAGAAGGGTAATGGGGAATAGTATTTATAACATCAATACTATCATTACCCGCAGACGCTACAAATAAAGTTTTACACTTTTGTAATCCTAACCCAATAGTAGTTTTCATTATTGGTGACTCTTCACCATATCGACCAAGACTAAGATTCACAATATCAGCCTCTTTGTTATAAGCATAAAAAATACCACAAACTACATCATAAAGATCACCTTCACCATTTTCATCTAAACATTTAATATTGAGTATTTTTAATTCTACATCATCTATGTCTACAAGGAAATTAAACGTACTATCTATAATTCCAGCAACGTGCGTCCCATGTCCATTATCATTATCAATAGGATCCATATCTTCATCTATAAAGTCCCGTCCTTTGATATCATCTATTAAACAATTTCCATCAACATCCACTCCAAGTAAGTTTGCTTCTGCCTTATCTATCCAGATTTTATCAACAAGTTTACTATGGTTATAATCTATACCACTATCAATCAAAGCAACTAAAACTTGTCTTTTAGATATAGTTGATGTATTCAATTGTTGGCTGTTGGCATTCTCCTCAAACTCATAAGCCAAAAGCTTATTACGCTGCTGCGAATAATTATTAAATGACTCTTGAATCATTGGTCGATTACGTTCAACTTCCAGAATATCACCACCTGAACGATTTTTTAATCTACCAATTTTATCTTCAATATCAATTCTCTGTCCATCGATTATTACAGAATCTGCATCTAAAGGTAAATGCCACAATTGAACACTATCACAAACACACTTTTCTAAAAGACTTGCATTAATTGATTCTCTAAGGGAATCTTTCCAAGTGGGCCTAACATTTGGTCCAAAAAGCACTACTAATTCATCTGGAAACATTTTTCCTCCTAACGAATCTACAGCAAACATTTGAACTATTACTTCTCTCTTACAACATGTATTTAATCTCTTATTTGTTATTTCACAATAATACCTTCCTACTGATGAAGTATCTAGATCAAATAGTGTGTAACATTCTGAACTAGAAATCGGAGAAACTGGCTTACCTTTTTTGTCAAACCACTGATATAAATTACTTTGGTCGTAATGGAGGCTATCTAATTGAGCACACAGTTCTACGGAATCTCCTCTAGACTCATATAAATAAATCGTTTCTCCTACAGTTGGGCATGAATCACCACATCCTCCTCCATCATAAGAGAAGATACAAACAACTCCAATACTCAGAATAAAGCAGAATAGCTTAATAAAAAACCAACCACTTTTACGTTCATTGTTTCTTGTACTCATAATCCTATCTTTTAGTCAAAAAAAAACAAATAAAACAAATTTTATATATTCTATTTGTTCTATTGTTCCAAAATAGAAAAACTCCATCAAAACAAGGTGTTTTCATATTAATAATCTAAAAAACACCAATTTAAAGCATTAATTTTCTAGTTTTTCGATTACCTTTATTAAATTAATGATATAAAAAGGAGAGATTTCCACAAATACAATTGACAGATACACAAATCATTACTTTTTTACAATCTGGGGAAGAAACCTTAGAGGATCAAGCTTGTCGGGAGTTATACCGTCATTATTATGGGCTAATAGATAGCTTGGTGGTAAAAAATGGATTAGATAAGTCAAAGACAAGAGATTTATTTCAGGAAGCGGTCATTGCTTTACTAACTATGGTACAACGCCCACATTTCCAACTAACTAGTACTATCAAAACTTTGTTGTATTCTATTAGTCAAAACAAGGTCCGTAACCAGTTGCGCTCTTTAGGACGTACAGTCGAATTACAACCAGTACATCAAACTATTGCTGTAGAAAATACAGCCGAAAATGCTCTACTGGATAACGAAAAAAATGAAATATTATCTGATTTGCTTGTTGATCTAGGAATAGATTGTCATAAAATACTACAATTGTATTATTTCAATAAATGGTCTATGAAAAAAATACAAGCTGCTTTTGATGATAAAAGTGATGCGGTAACAAAGAATAGAAAATCACGCTGTCTTAAGCGACTCCGTCAAAAAGTATTATCAAGTCCAGCTTATATAGCTATTTTAAAATAGCCTTGAAAATTATTTATGGAAGAAACTACCACTTTGCTAATAGAAAAGTATTTCCGCGGAGAATTAAGTAAAGAAGAATTGGTTGTCTTTGAACAACAGATAGAAAACGATGTTGATTTCGCGAAAGCGGTAAGAATAGAAAGGGCTATTTTTTCTGCTATTCATACTAAGCAAAATAATAATTTAAAGCAACGGCTTAACCAACTTCATCAAGAAGAGATCGAACAAAAATCAGCTAAGATTGCTACACTGTCCAAAAGACGAAATTGGCTATTAGCCGCTTCAATTTCCATACTATTAGGTTTAGCTTTATACACTTTGATTCCTTTTAATTCTGTTACTCCGCAAGAAATATATGCGGTTAACTATCAAGTTCCCGCTTTTGAAACCACTCGATCAGACCAGGAAAAGTCTCCCCTTATAAAAACAGCTCGAGCAGCATACATCAACAAAGAATATAGTAAAGCTATTCCCCATTTAGAGAATTTGCTTATTAAGCAGTTTGATGAACAAACAGCATTAGTATTAGGCATATGCTATTTAGAATCCAACAATTTGGAGAAAGCCATTACTATGTTTCAACAAATCCAGCAGCAAACGAAATTAAGAGATGATGCAACTTGGTTCTTAGCAATGACCTATCTAAAAAAGGGAGCATTACCACAAGCTAAACAGGCATTAGAGCTATTAGAAAAAGGAACTATTCCAGCAACTAAGAAACGAAGCGAAATGGCTAGAATTATATTGGAAAGCCTATAGTTAAAAAGAACCAAAAAAGGGCAATGTAAAAATTACATTGCCCTTTTTCAAAATCTAAACAAATAACCACCAACAGCGGTTAATTATAGTTGCTTACATTCCCAATTTAGCTTTTACCTTATCCGTTACATCCAACGGCTCATCTGCAAAAAGAATCGCATTAGGCACACTAACATCAAAAATAAATAAAAAACCACCTTCCTTACCTACTTCTTTTATCGCTACATCTACTTTAGATAAGATAGGTTTTAGTAAGACTTCTCTTTTTTCTAAGATTTTATTTTGTACTTCTTGCTCAAATGCTTGTATCTCTTGTTGCTTTTTTTGTAAAGCAGTCTGCTTTTCTTGCTGCGCTTTTGGCGTCATTGTTTGTTTCTGTACTTCAGCTACAAAAGCGTTGTATTCTGTTTGTAGACCTTCTACCATTTTCTGGCCTTGTGCTACTAAACCTTGTTGGTAAGATTCCAATTCAGCATTAGCAGCGGTTACCGTTGACATTCCTTCTAATAATAGACCTGTATTGACATGACCTACTTTTTGTGCAAAGACGCCTAAAGAAAGACAAGAAAGGGCTAAGAGGAAAAATAATTTTCTCATTGTTAATTTTATTACTTTTATTGAAAGTGTTTGTTGATGATGTGTCTTAGAAATATGGCCTAATTAAATTACCCTGTATTAGGTAGTTCTTTTTCCAAATTCCTAATAATGGTTATTGAGACTATCTTTATAGTCTATATACATTAACAAAAGTAGTCGCAAATCCCATAAAATCCTTATTTTTAAAGGGTATTAAGGAATATTTAATACTCTGGTTAAAGTAGATAAAAATTGATTTGCAAAAGTAATAAAATCTGGTTCTTTGACAAATACCATAGAAAAATAAGGATCATACAATGGATCTTTGTATTGACACTCGGCAACAAGTATGTTTAATATAGTTTTAGAGGGCGCAAATTTGTAAGGTTTTTTTATAAAAAAACCTTACAAATTTGCGCCCTCTAAAGGAATATTTAAAGCTATTACTTACCGATTACCAGAAGTTACTACAAACATGGGATTTGCTAAAAAATTAAAACAACCCAATTTTGGATGAAATTCACGGACATATAGAGCGCATTACCTTTCAAAATGGAGAAAATGGATATACCGTAGCTAGATTGAAAGAGCCTAAGAAAAAAGACTTGACTACTATAGTAGGTACTTTGACTACCGTACAAGTAGGGGAAACGGTCCGATGTAAAGGTTTTTGGAAGAATGATCTCAACTATGGTTTTCAATTTCAAGTAAAAGAATACGAGGTAGAGCGTCCTTCATCCAAAGAAGGAATAAAAAAATATTTAAGTTCGGGTTTGGTTAAAGGTATTGGACCTGTATTCGCAGAACGTATTGTGGATTATTATGATATAAAAACTTTAGAAGTTATTGATGATAATCCTGATTCCTTGTTAGATGTAAATGGGATTGGTGGTAAGCGTTTAGAAAAAATAAAAGCTTGCTGGGAAGAACAGCGAGCTATTAGGGAGGTTATGATTTTCTTACAAGGGTATGGTATTAGCCCGACTTATGCGAAAAAAATATTTCGCACTTATAAAGAAAAAAGTATTGAAACGGTACAAGAGAATCCTTATCAATTAGCAAAAGATATTTGGGGGATTGGTTTTAAAACAGCCGATCATACTGCACGTAAAATGGGGATTGCTATAGATGCAGATATTCGAATAGATTCTGGTGTGGAATATGCTTTATCGGAATTGTCTAATGAAGGACATACTTGTTATCCTGTAGATTTATTTTTAGAAAAAGCCCAAGAATTATTAGAGGTCGATGCAAAATTAATTGATCTGCGATTAGAGGCTATTATCAAAGATGGACGGATCATTATTCAACCGCTAGATTATCAAGGAGAACGAAAAGTTTTTATTTGGTTAAAAGTTTTTTTCCTCTGCGAAAAAGGAATTGTCAAAGAATGGCATCGTTTACTAAATGGACTATCTCCACTCAAACAAATCAATATTGAAAAGGCTATAGATTGGGCACAGCAAGAATTAAAAATACAATTAGCTCCCAATCAGAAAAAAGCGGTAAGCCAATGTTTTCAAGAAAAAATACATATTATCACAGGTGGTCCTGGTACAGGAAAAAGTACGATTACCAATGTAATTTTAAGCATCGCTAGAAAATTAACCGATAAGATATTGCTAGCTGCGCCGACTGGTCGTGCTGCCAAACGCATGGCAGAAATCACCAATATAGAAGCGAAGACGATCCATAGTTTATTAGAATTTGATTTTGGTATCAATGGTTTTCGACGCAATCAAGACAAGCCCTTAGAGTGCAATATTATTATTGTCGATGAGGCTAGCATGATTGATACAGTCTTGATGTATAATTTATTAAAAGCGATTCCTACGCATGCTCGATTGATCCTCGTTGGAGATACCGATCAATTACCGAGTGTTGGGCCAGGCAATGTTTTAAAAGATTTAATCGAAGTCAATATCTGTCCTACTACGACCTTAAAAGAAATTTTCAGACAAGCTGCCAACTCTCAAATCATCATCAATGCACATGCGATCAACACAGGCATCTTTCCTACTATTAGCAACAAACCTAACAATGATTTTTTCTTTATAGAACGAGAAGAGCCAGAGGCTATTTTAGAACTAATTCCTGCTTTGGTTAAAACTCGATTGCCTAAAAAATATGGCTTTGATCCTATCACGGATATACAAGTTTTAAGCCCCATGAATCGGGGAATTATAGGGACTCGTAATTTGAATACCATTTTACAAAAAGAATTAAATCCCTCTACAGAACCCCTTATCAAAATGGGTCGCACCTTTCATGTAAAGGACAAAGTAATGCAACTTAGAAATAATTATGACAAGGAAGTCTATAATGGAGACGTAGGCAGCATCACAAAAATTGATAGAGTCGAACAAGAAATTTTAGTTGATTTTGAAGGTCAAGAAGTGATCTATGATTTTTCGGATATTGACCAATTGACTTTGGC
>CAYOBX010000039.1:13284-20025 GCA_964402245.1 uncultured Saprospiraceae bacterium
AATGCTTTATTCGTGGCTAAAAGTCGTATTTTTACATAGATTTAGCCACGGATAGATTATTTAAATAAAAACCAATCGTATGAATTCTAATTTGCTAGTCGGAAGAACAGAACAAAAAAAGATATTTAATGAAGCTTTAGTTTCTGCTAAATCAGAATTTATAGTGGTCTATGGTAGAAGGCGAGTTGGAAAGACCTATTTAATAAAAAATGTATTAAATAGTAAAATTGATTTTGAACTAACGGGTATCCAAAATGGAGATATTAGGGACCAGTTAGAAAATTTTGTAGAAAAACTAATTGAATTTACAGGAGATGAAAATTTAGTAAGACCTAAAAGTTGGATGAAAGCCTTTTCTATGCTAAAAAGGTATTTATCCACACTAAAGAGCTCTAAAAAGAAAGTTATTTTTCTGGATGAATTACCTTGGATTGATACCCCTAAATCCAAATTTTTAGGTATGCTCGGTCATTTTTGGAATGATTGGGCTGTTTATAACAATGTGCTTTTAGTAGTCTGTGGCTCGGCTGCTTCTTGGATGCTAAAAAATGTATTGGACAACAAAGGTGGATTACATAATAGGGCTACTCAATATATTCCACTTCAACCCTTTACTTTACTGGAAACAGAACTGTTTTTAAAAGCCAAAAACATCAAAGTAAATAGATATCAGATTGTACAACTCTATATGACTTTAGGCGGAATTCCATATTATTTAGATCTATTGAAACCGAGTCAAAGTATTCCGCAAAATATTGATCGCTTATGTTTTGATACCAACGGTTTTTTACGAAACGAATTTGATCGTCTTTATAAATCCCTATTTGACAAAGCAGAAAACCATATTGCAATTGTTAAAGCATTAGCTACCAAATGGAAAGGTTTAACCCGAAAAGAAATTGCCGAGATAACAGGTTTGAGTAATTCGGGTAGCCTGACTAGGATATTGGATGAATTGGAAAAATCTGCTTTTATTCAAACCTATTTTCCTTTTAACAAAAAGAAAAAAGGGAGTCTTTTTAGGCTAACAGATAACTTTTCTCTTTTTTATTTAAAATTGATTACTCAAAGAAATTTGCGTAATCAAAAAAATGTATTCCTCCAAATATTTACGGATCAAAAATTTCAGATATGGTGTGGCTATGCCTTCGAAAATACTTGTTTCACTCATTATGGTCAGATTGCTAAAGCACTGGGTATTTCCTCTATCTTACATGAATTTTCTAGTTTCCGATTTTCAGGTAATGATACTTATAAAGGAATTCAAGTCGATCTATTAATTGATCGGGCGGATGGTGTAATTAATTTATGTGAAATAAAATTTGCTAATTCAACCTATAAATTAATTCCTTCCTATAAACAAATTTTAAGAGAAAGAGCAGATACTTTTGCTGCTGTTACTAAATCTCGAAAATCTATATTGACAACTTTAGTAACAACCTATGGACTTTCTAATCAAGTTACTCATCTAGACGTAGTTCAGAATGTACTTACATTAGAAGACTTGTTTCAGAAGGAGTAAAATTTCTCAGCAGAGCTATAATTAATTATTGCCCAGCAACAAATATTTGCTGGACAATAATTATTCAATAAATTTTATCTAATACTACTCTTCACAATTTTCTGACTTTCTAGCTGATTAGTCCCCTTACCCGCCACATTCAAAAGATACACCCCATCAGGATAAGCCGATATATCTAATTGAAGCATATTGCTTCCTTGCTCAACGGCTTGCTCCTTTTTGAATAACACCTTCCCCAAAATATTGGAAACAGTATATTCCAGCACATCTTTATTCAGACTGTTATATTGAAAATATATATGTCCTTTTGTAGGATTAGGGAAAACCTTAAAATCGTTATTAGCAATTGAAGAACTTCTAGACTGAGCAGTGGAAAGAATTGATCTACCCTCTCTTTCAATCGAGATAGGATCAGTCCAAAAAATATCATCCTCACATTCAATTCCAATTGCTAATTCGTATCCAATGTACTCTGATATATCGTCTATAAATAATTCGGGTTCTTCTATCTCAAAAATTTCTTGTTCTTCTGAACCCGCTAAGCCATATTGAATAAAAAAGAATTCTTGTTCTTCTGAGGTTTCCCAAAAAATAAAAGCTTCGTTATCTTCTATTTCCACTTCTATTTCTTCAACGATTGCGCAGTCATTTTCATCCTCCTCCTCTTCACTTTCGTCTTCGTCTTCTTCCTCACTTTCGTCTTCTTCATTATCCTCCTCCCCAGTTTCATTTTCTTCGTCTTCATCTTCATCTTCATCTTCGTCTTCTTCTTCATCCTCGTCTTCTTCTTCATCTTCGTCCTCAGTTTCCTCTTCATATTCATCATCTTCTCTGATCGGCATACCGGGATCATCACTAGGTAATAAATTAAATTTAACTTCTGTCAAGCCATTACAAGTAGCATGTCCATGATTAGACAGGGCAGTAATTAACACATAACGGGCTTTTACATTTTGTAAATCAGGGCCTGCAAATCCTCCATAAACAGCATCTCCTTTTGCTTTAGGAAAATTCATTGCTCCCCAAGTTGTCCAACTTTCTCCATCGTTGGAATAATCAATTTTTACTTGCTTAAATCCCTGATTTAATTTATTCGGATCATTGGTATTCCATACCCAAGTCTTTGATAAATTTCTGCTGTTCCCTAAGTCATATTGAATCCAATGACTAATACCATTTTCTGCATTGGGGTTGGCTGTCTTTTGACAAGAAGCCCAAGTGTCTTTCCAGATATTACTATCTGCTTCAAAGCACTGCGCTGATAAATTACAATGAAATAAAAAGAGTGCTATAATTGAAATTATATATTTTGTCATGATTTTATTTTAGAGCTTTCAGCTGTTAGCTTTTAGCTATTAGCTTCAAGTGTTACATGGAGTTAATAGCTAAAGGCTGATAGCTAAAAGCTAATTATACATTCATAAATCCAACAGGTGTTCCACTAGACATCGTATTATAAAAATTCCCGATATTCGGAAATAAAGTAACCAAGTCACTTTTGGAAACGCCATACCACAACGCTAATTCTGCAAAGTATTCATCGGTAGAAATTTGAGGAATCATTACGCCTCCGCCTACTTCTAAATCATGGTTAAGTCGTAAAGAGGGATAAGCCCCATAAATATCTTGTCCCTTCACACCAGCCCCCATCACGATGGCATTGCCACCCCAAGCATGATCTGTCCCATTGCCATTGGAAGTAAGGGTCCGAGCAAAATCGGAGATACTGAAAGTAGTTACATTTTCTTCTAAGTTGAGTTCGCCTAACGCAGTTTGAAATTCGCCTAATGCTTTACTCAAAATTCCTAACATCGCTGCTTGATTATTCAATACTTCGTCATGGTGATCCCAACCATCAAATCGTACAAAAAAAGTTTGTCTCTTTACTCCTAGTTCTTGTCGCACTTTAATGGTACGAGCAATCATTTGTAAACTTTGAGATAAGGTGTTATTAGAAAAAGGTGTGCTTAAGTTAGAACCATCAACCGCAGAACTAAATAACTCATGGGTATTTTGACTAGCCCCAACCACCCCTGCATAAGTCTGCTTAAAAACATCTTGGTACTGCTGTGCCATTAAACTCTTGACGGCTTGGGTTCTTATACTATTAAAGGTATCATTCCCGCCATATCCATTGATACCTACAGAACCCGATCCTATAGGTAAGATGCTATACTCGGAAGCATTCTTCCCTAATTGAAAAACATTCTTTCCAGACAGAGAAATGTTCATAGAAATTTTTCCATCATTATTAGCTGCCTCTACTAAGTCCGCCAACCGTCCTGCCCACCCTGTTGGAGATTTGGTCTGCGGCACAGAGGTTTGCCATTGTTGATCTTGGTCCGAATGGGAGAATAGACCAAAAGGCAATCGTCCTCCATTGTTATATTTACTTTTGGTAGTGGGTTCTACCAAAGTGCCGATATTATTGACAATCGCTAATTTCCCTTGATCGAATAAAGCCTTCGCTTCGGGCATGGATGGATGTAAGCCCAAACTCTTTTCTTTATACGTTTTGGCATTCAATCCCAATAGCGAATTTTTAGCTAAGGCTAAATTGGACCTTGTCCGAGCATAATCATTATAATCACTATTATTGGTTGGCACTACCATGTTATAGGAGTCGTTTCCTCCGCCTAGCATGATACAGACCAATGCTCGATAATCCTCGCCATTCGGCATATACGCGGCATTGCTCATGGACGCTGCGCTCATGGATTGTAGATTGAATAGCGTGGAGAAGAAAGTGGTGCAACCAACGGCTGCGCAAGAGGCTGTTCCGAGGAAGGCTCTTCTGTTATATTTTTTTTGTGACATTGTTTTTTATTGTTTTGAACCACAAAAGGCACAAAAGAAATCAAAAGTTTTTTGTATCACTTTTGCATTTATTATGGTTTCTATTAAATAAGCGATAAGCCGCTATTGGTACTTTAGGATCGTCGAAGTTTGTAACTTCGATGCCTTATGATCATCCTACAGCATCGAAGTTACAAACTTCGACGATCGTCTAGTCTTTTGTGCCGTAGGTACAATATGTCGGTAGAAATAAAGCACAATATTTTTTATCCGTGCCGTAGGTACGATATGTGATCAGGTGTTTACATATCGTACCTACGGCACGAGCACCAGCAGTGGCTTTTATTTCTACCAACATGTCGTACCTACGGCACGATTAATTATCTACCTTGCGATTAGGAACTAATAGCTATTTCAATATAGCATAGTCAGGACTAATCATTATTAAATATGCCGCCATCCTTACTTTATCCATAGGCTCCGATAATTGACTAATCGCATTATTAATGATTGCTTTAGTAGGATCTGTCAACAGTCCATTCGCCAAGAGAATATCTAGGTAACTAATCAGCGCAGCATCGTCATTGGCTAATGCCAACACCTCAGAATAATCCATTCGGTAATCGGAAAATAGTTCGTAGGATTCTGCAAATTCTTCAGTTGGAGTAACTTCAATTGGTTCGCCGTCTTCGGGAGTTTCAATACAATATTCCTCTAAATAATTTTGATGGACAGTCAGTTTATTAACTTCATTTAATAAGCCGACTGCGTTAGTTGCATTCAAAATCTGGAACTCAGGAGCGACCATATAATTTTGATTGATCGGACCTTGAGGACTGTAATCAGGTAAAAAGAAATTAAAGACGCTCGGAGATTGTAAAGGAGCTTGACCAGTATTCGCTTTCAAACATTCAAACTGATAAGGGTAATCCCCATTCGGGTTGGCGGTCATAGGAAACGCTTTAGCATAATTCATATAGCGAACCATTGGCTCTCGCAATTTTCCATATCTCCCATTGGTAGAAGGACCGCAAGATCTCGCCTCTGGGTCTAATAAAATAGCAGCAATCACTGCTTGTAAATTATTGGGAAGCGTGGGATTAAAAACAGAAGCGACTCGTTGAACATACCCCGAACTCGGATTACTAGTTGTCAACATTTTAATTAATGATTGACTGATAAATGGAGCTGTATTAGGATGGGTGGATAAATGATGAATGGTTTGCGCCAAGTCTTCATCGCCGCTTTGACCCGCTGGTAGCACCACCCCATTCAACAATTGCTTTTCGCTGGTGTCATGATATGCATCATACATTTTCATGGGAAGCATCACTAAGCTTCTTTTATAATCTGTTTCACCAAAAAATTCACCAAACACCCCATCTGCGCTGCCATCCGCAAGTCCAGTAAATACTTGAGCAAATTCTTTAATGTCGGCATTGTTGTAGGTTGGAATAAACTGTCCCCTGCTATCGTACTTTCGGGTACCATCCGGATTTAATTCCCACAGACCAATGCTGAATAACTGCATAATCTCCCGAGCATAATTCTCATCTGGGTGAATATTATTAACTGGGTCTGCTTTGGGATTATTCAGATGGGAAAGAAAAGTACCCATAGAAGCGGAGCGAGTAACCTCCATCAACAGTTTTTCATAATTGCCAAAAGCATTGTTTAATAAGAGATCATAATAGTTGCTGGAAGCTACCCCTACATCATAAAAAAAATCTGTCTGATTATTAATAACCATTAGTTGACTCAAGGCAAAACCAATACGCTGACGCAACAGATCGGGTGCCACTAAATTATTCGTTGACCAAGCCGTATTGAAATTATGAACCGTATGAAATCCATTGCCTTCAAACTCTTCTAGATCCCCGTACAAAGGACCCTGCGCTAATAACTCTGGCGTGGTCAAAGTAGCTGGTAATCGAAACTGTTCTTTGAGCCAAGCGGCATGGCCCATCGCTGCTACCATACGGATCGTTGCCATATCTGCTCCAAAGGTACATTGGGCTAAAAATCTAGAAGCATCCTTTAGTTGTTCGTCATTTTGGATAGGGAATCCATCTACGGTATTTTTTCCTTCGGTGTTTGGGGCATTGGAACTGGTGGTGACTTGTACTTCATAGGTATGCCCTGCTCCGATAAAATCGTAGTGTCGGTATTGGGCGGTTAAGGGGAGTGCTAATAGGGTTAATAATACCCACATCAATTTTTCCATAAACTTGATTTTGGTGGTTTATATAAATACTTCCTCTACTGTCTGAATCAGGATTTACAGAATTTTTGAATTTACAGGATTAAGGTAGTGCTAGTGCTTGAAACCCTACTAATCTTTGAATCCTATGAATCCTAATTCTGACAGTTGAGTGGTTTTGAGTACTTAGAAAACTAGGTTGTTTATGGATAGAACAGGTTGG
>CAYOBX010000040.1:0-4936 GCA_964402245.1 uncultured Saprospiraceae bacterium
TAATAAATTCTCCTTCCAAGCAAAATACAATATGTCCTTTCTCACACCAATGATCAGCAACATACCCTTCTGAATATTCTACTAACCTAACTCTCAAACCATCATATTGCAGGGTTTGCCAATTGGCAATTCCTGTTTCCCCTTTGTGTTCTGTTTTAGGAATTTTTGTCCAATCAATCGTTTGATATGGTATTTTCATACACTAAACATATTATGATTAATTTGTTAATTCACTATTGAACGCAGAGCAGGCTGACCGAGAACTGAAAAGACTTCAAAGTTACTTTTGTAGATAATTGATTCTCTGGCATTTAGATCTGCCAGATTTTGAAAATCTGGCAGATGTAGGCTATTCTTGGTCAGTCTGAGAGGCGCAGAGATGCGGAGAAAAAATATAACTCTGCATCTTTGGTCTCTGCGTTCAATTATGCCCCCGATCCGTTTTACACTCATTTCTATTGGAAGATTTTTGAACGTAATATCCCCCATTTATGTAATCGATATAAGATAGACACCTTAACGACTCCTAGACCATAAATAGCACTTCTAGATAGGTTGATGGAAGAAGCTTCTTCAAAATATTTGGTTGGACAGGTAATCTCAGCAATCTCATAGCCCTTACTAAATATTTGCGCCACCATCTGATTATCAAAGATAAAATCATCTGAACAATGCGTAAAATCTAGAGATTGTAAAACCTCCCCAGAAAAAGCTCGATAGCCCGTATGATATTCTGATAGCTTCTGGCTTAATAAAACATTTTGAAATAAAGTCAGACAACGGTTGGCAATATATTTAATCATAGGCATCCCTCCATTTAAGGCTCCTTTACCTAAAATCCTAGATCCAAAAACTACAGGATATACTTCATTGGCTATAATATACGCCATAGAGGTAATCAACTTAGGGGTATATTGATAATCAGGATGCAACATAATTACTATATCCCCACCAAGGCTCAAGGCTTTTTCGTAGCAAGTCTTTTGGTTACCACCATAGCCTTTATTTTGCTCATGTACCATAATATGACGAATACCTAATTGCTTAGCTATTGCAATCGTATCATCTCTACTGGAGTCATCTGTCAATACCACCTCATCTACTATATCCAAAGGAATCTCTTGATAAGTTCGCTCTAGGGTTCTTGCTGCATTGTAGGCTGGCATTACTACAATTACCTTTTTACCATCAATCATATTTCGTCGTTATCGGTTCTGGCTTTGAAGCGTATATTAATTTTATATTTAAATAATTCAAATTTAACGCCGAAAGTAGTTATTAGCTATCTTCTTTACGCTTCAATCTCAAATCTAGTAGACTACTCCTCGTATCGATCATCTTTATATTTATCAATATCTCGGCGTTCCCTTTTAGTAGGTCGACCTTCTCCTTTTTCTCGATGCTCCACCCCTTTTTTACCAACATACCAATCTTTGTATTTGTCTAACTCTTCTTGAGGTGTTAGATTTTCATAGCAAGGTTCTGCTAAAGTAGCGGATACCCTTTTATCTAACAGATCAACTACTTTATATTTCATATCAAAGCCCTCTTTTCTTACGTCTAATATTTCGTTCTTTACCAATAAATAAGAAGGTTTAACAGTCTTACCGTCTATTTTGACTTTACCAGATTTACAACACTCTGTCGCTTTGCTTCGGGATTTAAATATCCTGACACTCCATAACCATTTATCAATTCTTACTTTTTGTAACATATTATAATTATTAGTATTTATTCTAGAGTTTTGTGCAAAAGACTTATTCCTGTAATACGGATTTCAATCCGTATAACTATCAAGCGTAGCGAGATAGTTCCCTTCCATGCATAGTTAGGTGCATAAATAACGACAAAACAATAACTCCATCATTTGGACGGCTTCTTTGCTAAAGTCTTAACAAAGGTAGTTTCGATTTAATAAAAATACAATATCTAACCACATTTAAAAGAATTTAATAAATGAGTAAAATAAATGTTAAGTTTTTTATAGTAAATTTATATCCGTAAAACATTTTTTTTTAACTGTAGATTTATTATTTTTGTTTTTCTTAGACTTGTTCATAAATAAGAATTGAGTATATGAGAATTAGATTTTTTCATATACCAACTTGTTATTTGTGAACAAGTCTCTTATTAGAAGAATTAACAGATATGAAAAAACAGACCAGTAATCGTAAATACAACTTCCCTGATGCAGATCTATATATGCAAAGTATCGAACGCATCAAATATGCTCATCGAGACATCAAGTATTTTTCTCAATACAGTTTTGATTTGGAGCGATTAAAGGGATTCAATAATAAGTGTGAGAAGTTTCGGGCATTGCCCGATGATGACGAATTGGTAGGAGATCAAATGGTGGTCACAGATAAAAAAAATACAGCTAGGGAAAAATTAAAGAATGCCATTCGGAGTATAATGACTAAGGTTTCTATTAAATATAGTAATAGAACAGGCCGTTATAGAAAATTTGGTACAGCAAAGATTGGGGATATGACGGATGCTCAACTATTCTTCTGCGGAAGACGAGTAGCTAGAGTTGCTAGAAACCAAATGGATTTTTTAGCAGAGGTGGGTATTAATGACACAGCGATTAGTAGAGTATTAGATGCTTGTACTACCTTTGAAAAAGCAATTAATATTCAACAAGATAAGGTAGCAGATAGAGATATATCTGTGGAAAGACGGGTCGAAATCGGCAATAAAATATATGATGAATTAGTGATTCTTTGCAATATTGGCAAGGATATATGGGCAGAAACAGATCCTGTAAAATACGAGCAATATACGATCTATGAAAGTAATAATGAACAGAAAATAGCTAGAAAACAAAAGTTAGCTAGTGAAACTGTTAAAGTGCCTAAGGTCTTAAAAAGTAAGGCTAAGAAGCCGTAGACGGTAGACTGTACTCTAGCTTTTGCCTAAATGCAAAAAGTACCGTCTGGATAAAAACTCGGTTGAAGATTCGAAATTCTTAGCATGAACTTAGCATGAAGCTTGTCCGTCCACCGTCAGCGAAGCGACCGTCTAGCATTTATTTCACAAATACCAAATCTCCTTCCTTAGACATAGTCTCCTTATATAAATAGCCATTGACATCCAAATCTTTCAATTGATTGACTTTGGTAATTCTAAATTTAACAATTTGATGTGCCATTGCACCTCTTGCTTTCTTAGCATTAAACGCAATAATTTTATACTTATCTCCTCTTTGTTCTTTAAAATGAACATTTACTAAGGGTGCATTTAATTCCTTAACCTTTATGGATTTAAAGTATTCTTTGGAGGCTAAATTAAGCACTACTTTACTTTTGGAGGATGCAAGGTCTGCATTCACTAATTCTGTAATGGAATGATCCCAAAATTCATATAGATTTTTATAAGCCCCATTTTTTAATTTAGTACCCATTTCTAAACGATAGGCTTGCATTAAATCTAATGGACGCAACATACCATATAAACCTGATAATATACGTATATGTTTTTGAGCAAATGTTAGGTCTCTACTATTAAAAGTATCTGCTTTTAAGGCCTGATATACATCTCCCTTAAAAATTAAAGCAGCTTGCTTTGCATTTTCTAAGGTAAATGGTGTCTTAAAAGCATCATACCGTTCGACATTTAATTGGGCTATTTTTTCGCTAACACTCATTAATTGTTGAAGGTCTCCAACAGATTTCGTTTTTAATGTTTTTACTAGTGTATGGCTTTTCTCTAGAAGTCTGGGAGTTGTAAATTTCTTTGTAGAACTCGGAGTCGAATCTAAAGTCTTAGCTGGGGATAATAAAACAATCATAGTAATAGGTTATAATTGACCAAAATGAAGAGGGTAAAAGTAGATGTCAATAGCAAAAGAAACAAATGTTTTTAAAAAAAGTTATTATAGAAGTTATTTAATCATTCTAATCTCTAAGTTTAGTATGTTTGTAACATAATTATGGAGACTTAAATAATGTAAAAGCGTCTAAATAAAGAATCAACAAAATACATACTATTACTACGAATTTTATAAATATATATGAAAGCACTGGTGATTTCGGGAGGCGGTTCTAAAGGAGCATTTGGAGGAGGAATTGCTGATTATTTAATGCGGGGGGAAAAAAGAGACTATGATATATTCGTAGGTACTTCTGCTGGTAGTTTATTAGTGCCTTTATTAGCTGCGGGAGAGGTTGAACGTGTTAAAGAGATTTTTACTACTGTTACTCAAAAAGATATTTTTAAGCGTAACCCATTTATCATAAAAAAAAGAGGGCAAATTTTTACTACGAAAATCAATCATATAAATACCTTAAAGATGTTCTTTACCAAGAAAAAGACCTTTGGGGATAGTGGAAATTTAAGAAAACTAATTGATCGAACTTTTTTAAAAAAGCATTACAATAAGGTACGAAAAACGAAGAAAGATTTAATTGTAACTGTTTGTAATCTCACCTCTCACACTACAGAGTATAAATCCATTCATGATTGCGGGTACGATGATTTTTGTGATTGGATGTGGATCTCTTCTAATTTTGTTCCTTTTATGTCTATGGTCATCAAAGATGGACATGAGTATGCAGATGGTGGTTATGGAGATTACTTACCTATCCATCCAGCTATTGATTTAGGGGCGAAAGAAGTTGATGCCATCTTTCTCAGACCTGAACAGTTGAATATCAATAATTTGCGTGCTACTGATCCATTTGATGTATTATTACGGGCTTTTGAGTTTATGCTCTATAAAATCGGAAAAGATGACATCGCTATCAGTCAGTTGGCTGCCAGTAACCAGGAGGTGCTAGTTAGATTGTATCATGCACCAAGGGTGCTAACAGAAAATGCTTTCGTTTTTGATCCTGATATAATGTGTGCGTGGTGGAATGAAGCTTATGAGTATGCGAAATCTACGCCTCCTAAGATTATGGGGAAAACGGTTTAAGAATCTAGGAATTACAAT
>CAYOBX010000040.1:5036-19958 GCA_964402245.1 uncultured Saprospiraceae bacterium
CAATATTTGAAAATTCAAACGGAAATAGACCAATCTTTTCAAGAGGTATTAACTTCTTGTCATTTTATAAAAGGGCCTAAAGTGACTAGCTTTGAACAAAATCTAGCTACTTACTTGGGAGTCAAACAAGTTATAAGTTGTGCGAACGGTACGGATGCGCTCCAATTGGCAATGATGGCCTTAGACTTGCAACCTGGGGACGAAGTAATTGTACCTGCCTTTACCTATGTAGCCACTGCAGAAGTAATTGCTTTATTAAAACTGAAACCAGTCATGGTGGATGTTAATATTGATAATTTTAATACTACTGCTGCTCATATTGCCAATGCCATTACGAGTAAAACAAAAGCGATTGTTCCTGTACATTTGTTTGGACAAAGTGCCGCTATGGAACCCATTTTAGCTTTGGCCCAAAAACATAAGCTGTATGTAATCGAAGATAATGCACAAGCGATTGGTGCAGATTATACCTTAATTAGTGGAGACAAACAGAAGGTAGGAACACTCGGTGATATTGGCTGTACTTCTTTTTTTCCTTCTAAGAATTTAGGTTGTTATGGAGATGGTGGTGCATTGTTCACAAATAACGAACAATTAGCAACTAAAATAAGAAGTATTGCCAATCATGGACAATCAAAAAGATACCATCATCAGTTGATCGGTGTCAATTCTAGATTGGATGCTTTACAGGCTGCAGTCTTGGATATAAAATTAAAGTATTTAGATCAGTACAATGCTGCTAGACGAAGAGTAGCCGATTTATACGATCAGGCATTCAAAGATATTCCCCAATTAAAAATACCTTTTCGATCTAGTCATTCAACCCATATTTTTCATCAGTATACCCTACAATCAGTAGATTTTGACAGGAATGATTTAATACAGTATTTAAAAAATAAAGGCATTCCTGCAATGATTTACTACCCTATTCCACTCTATCAACAAATTGCATTTGCTCCATTTGTGTCAAAAAAGTTAATCTTACCTAATACAGAAAAGCTTTGTCAATCCGTTTTCTCTTTACCCATTCATACAGAAATGGATATAGCTACTCAATCTTATATCATTGACGGTGTAAAAAGCTATTTCAATTAGTTGATATGAAAAAATTTGCTTTGATTGGTGCGGCAGGATATGTTGCACCTAGACATATGCAGGCAATACAAGCTACTGATAATCAATTAGTAGCGGCAATGGATAAATTTGATAGTGTAGGTATTTTAGATCGATACTTTCCAAAAACTCACTTTTTTACAGAATTTGAACGTTTTGATCGTCATATAGATAAACTACGAAGAAAAGAGACCCCTATTGATTATTTGAGTATATGTACCCCTAATTATTTGCATGATGCGCATATTCGTTTCGGCTTACGCAGCCAAGCAGATGTGATTTGTGAAAAACCACTAGTATTGAACCCTTGGAATGTAGATGCTTTAGCCACTATTGAAAAAGAAACAAATCAATCCGTCTATACTATTTTACAATTGAGGCATCATCCATCAATTATTGCACTTAAAAAGAAGGTTGATAAGGAAATGGCTAAAAATATTGGTAAGGAGAAATATGATATTGATTTAACCTATATTACTTCCAGAGGAAATTGGTATCAGCAGTCGTGGAAGGGAGAAATAGCAAAGTCAGGCGGAATAGCGACTAATATTGGCATCCATTTTTTTGATATGCTTCTTTGGATTTTTGGCAAAGTCAAAGAGAATAATGTGCATATTCATCAAGCAGAAAAAGCCGCTGGTTTTTTGGAATTGGAACATGCTAGAGTACGCTGGTTTTTAAGTATCAATGAAGAAGATTTGCCAGTCAATATAAAACAAAAAAAGCAAAGAACTTATCGGTCAATTGCTGTTGATGGCGCCGCCATTGAGTTTAGTGATGGGTTTACAGACCTACATACAGTAAGCTATTTAGAAATTATTAAGGGCAATGGCTTTGGCATTACAGACGCTCAAGCGACAATTCAATTAATACATGACATCCGAAATAGTACGTCTATTGGGCAACGAGGTGACTATCATCCATTGTTGTAGCAAGAACTGCCAGTTTTTCGAAAACTGGCAGTTCTAAAAATTACTTCACAAGACTATGCCATTGACTTACTACGCTCTCCTACAAAGCTATTTTCCTTATATTTAAAAAGGATATTGAAAGTAGTTAAACTACCATATATTCTAGTCAGGTATTGTTGTAAATTGACTTTCTCTTCATCCGACAAATTTTTGCTTGCATTGATCCTTTGCTCCATCACTCGCAATCTATCTCTTACCATCACAATTTTATGAAAAAATGTCTCAATAGGAATCTCCTTAGATTGAAGGCCAGTATCTGCAGGTTTTAGAATCATCGTACCACTTTTCCATTTATCAGACATAGGAATGGTCTCTCCAATACCTGACCAAGTGCGCAAGATTCGCTTCAGGGATTGTTCTGCTACGGTAAAGGTTACTTCCTCTTCTGCTGGCAATGCTTCGATTACTTCCCAGTCCTTATAATCTTTACCTACTATTTTCATCCCATATGTTTGAAAACAAACATCGTATGCCGCAATGTTTAATCTAGTTATAACACCAAATCCAAATGCTGGATGGTTCACTCTAGATCCTACACCTAATAAATCACTCATAAATCTAGTTTTATTATAAAAATGTTATTTTCAACAGTCATAATCCGAAGTTGCTGAGCAACTACAATTTATAATAAGTTTAATACGAATTCTACTATTTCTTTGTTGCAACTCGAATTTTTACATTCTTTTTATTGGCCACGACTCCATTAAAACATATGATCTACTCAAAACAAAAGACCAAATAATAAGCATTAACCTTTAGTGATGATTTGCGTACTAATATATATGCATTTATTAGCATTCAATATTTATCGAAATTCACTTACCTTTGGAACTTATTTTATTCCAATAATAACCGAATATGGGCCCTATACTTTTAAAGAAAGCATTTCCTCATCTTATAGCTATTCTTACTTTTTCACTGCTTAGTATTGTTTACTTTTATCCTCAACTGGAAGGAAAAGAAGTGCAGTCAAGTGATACCGTTTCTTACCAAGGCATGTCAAATGAATTGAAAGACTTAAAAAGTCAAGGAAAAAATTCGTTATGGACGAATTCAATGTTTGGGGGTATGCCAGCTTATCAAACGGGGGTATCTTACAAAGGAAACAAATTAGGATATATTGAAAGAGTAGAGCAATTATTCTTCCAACGACCTATAGGCTACTTTATAGCTTTAATGCTAGGTTTTTATTTAATGGCAGTCCTATTAGAAGTAAAGGCATGGGTAGCGATTATGGGTGCCATTGCTTTTGGGTTTTCTGTAAATAATCTAGTTTTATTTGAAGCGGGGCATATGACCAAGCTTCGAGTTTTTGCACAGTATGGACCCATCATTGCAGGATTATTGTTGGTTTTCAAAAGGAAATACTTAGTGGGAGGTATTGTATTTACGACTGCATTAGCCGTCGCTATTTATGCCAACCATATTCAAATGAGCTATTATTTAGGGCTTATACTAATGGTTTATGTGTTGATGGAAATAGTACGCCATCTAAAAAATGGAGCGATAGTAGATCTTTTGAAAGTAGGAGGCATTCTTAGTCTTGGTGTACTATTGGCAGTAGCTGCTTCTACCTCCAATTTATGGACTACCTACGAATATTCAAAAGATACGATGAGAGGGAAGGCTATTCTGGTTGCACCTAGCACTAAAACAGTAGCAACATCGAGTAGTGAAGTGGATGGTTTAGAATGGACTTATGCGATGCAATGGAGTAATGGCTTCTTGGATTTAGCAGCAACAATGATACCTGGTGTAGCGGGTGGAGGATCTAGAGAACCTATTTCCTCCTCTTCTGAGTTTGCTACTTTAATGAGACGAAACGGACAGCAAGTTAATGAAGGTCCACTTTACTGGGGCTCTTTACCTTTCACCAGTGGCCCTGTATATGTAGGAGCAATTATGTGCTTCCTTTTTATTTTAGGCTTACTAATCGTTGAAGGAAGTATTAAATGGTGGGCAGGCATTGGCGTATTTTTGGTCTTTCTATTATCTATGGGTATCAATTTTGAAAGCTTAAATAAGTTTGTTTTTGATTATTTCCCCTTATATGGAAAGTTTAGAGCACCTAGTTCGATAACAGGAGTGTCATGCATATTAATTCCTTTTTTGGGAATGTTAGGTTTGTCTAAATTTTTAGATAGTTCAGAATCCGAAGGCCTAAAGATTAGGCAATTATATATAGCTGCAGGAATCAGTGCATTCCTTCCCTTATTTTTTGCATTGATAGGTCCCAGTATGTTTGATTTTACCACAGCACGGGATGCATCGTATGAAAGTAACGGGATTTTACCAACTCTAATAGCAGATCGAAAATCTTTAATGAGATCGGATGCTTTTAGAGCATTACTTTTAATTCTTACAGCTGCTGGGATTTTGTGGGCTTACGTAAAAGGTAAAATTGGTCAAGCCATTGTATTGGTAGCAATTACCTTGTTAGTTCTTTTTGATACTTGGCAAGTTGGGAAACGTTATTTGGGCGTAGAGAAATTTAGAAAACAAAAGATAGCTAATAGTTTCACTCCTAGACCCGTAGATCAACAGATTTTTGCTGCTGAAAAAATAGATATTAATAACAGAGCAGCCAACCCAATTGGAAGAGGTGGATATCGAGTATTTGATATTAGTGAATTCCAAACTTCAAGAACTTCTTATTATCATAATACGGTAGGCGGATATCATCCAGCTAAGTTACAACGATATGATGATTTGCTTTCCCGTCATATAACTAAGGGGAACCAAGGGGTACTTGATATGCTGAATAGCAAATACATCATTTCTCAGCAAGGGCAATTACAACAAAATCCTAATGCATTAGGTACCGCTTGGTTTGTAGAATCTATTAAAAAGGTGGCTTCGCCTAATGAAGAAATTGATGCCTTGACGGGATTAAATCCTAAAGAAACGGCTGTTATACTTGATACAGAATTTGATAATTATATCAATAATTTTGACCCACAGAAAAATGGAACCATTTCCATGGTTACTTATCAACCAGATCATTTAGTCTATTCCTCTTCGACTAATAGTGAGCAGTTGGCTGTTTTTTCTGAAATTTGGTACGGTCCTAATAAAGGATGGCAAGCATATATAGATGACCAACCAGTGGAACATGTCCGAACGAATTATGCCTTGAGAGCCATGAAAATTCCTGCGGGTTCCCATAAGGTGGAATTTAAGTTTCAACCTCGAAAATTCTTTATCGGAGAAAATATTTCTTTAGCTAGTTCTTTATTAATACTCTTGTCTTTACTGGGCTTAATTGGAATGTCGCTTTATAATAATATGGAAAAATGGAAATTAGAAGAACCTGAATCAGTAGCAATTCCTAAAGCAAAATTGGTGAAAACAAAATCAAAAGTTAAAAAAGATAAGCGAAAAAAGAAGAAAAAATAATTAGTTAGGAATTAGGGGTCAGGGGTATTTCGTAAAAGTTAATAAGTTCTGTTTCGATTGAAGGTCATTCTACTCTCCATTACGCAGAATGCTCTGACATCTGACTTTTAGCCAAATACAAGAAAAAAATAAATAATCCTTTGAAACGAGTATTAATTATCACTTACTATTGGCCTCCTTCTGGTGGATCTGGCGTTCAGCGTTGGTTAAAGTTTGTTAAGTATTTACCGCAATTTGGATGGCAACCAATCATATATACTCCTGAAAATCCTGCTTATGATATTCAGGACACCTCTCTATTACAAGATATACCGAAGGAAGCAATTATTTTAAAGAGGCCTATTTGGGAGCCTTATAAATATGCTGCCTTATTCAATAACAAAAAAAAAGGAAATACACTGTTTTCTGGTAAGGGCACTCAAAAGCGATCTTTTACCAGTAAAGCTTTAAGCTGGATTAGAGGAAATTGTTTTATTCCAGATCCACGTGTTTATTGGGTCAATCCTTCCTTTAAATATTTAAGTGCTTATCTGAAGGAAAATCCAGTGGATGCAATTGTTAGTACAGGCCCCCCTCATAGTATGCATCTAATTGCGCAGAAAATAAAGAAAGCATTTGGCATTCCTTGGATAGCAGATTTCAGAGATCCGTTTGCACAATTAGATATCTACGAGGAATCATTTTTGATGAAAAGGAGTAAGGAAAAAGTGGCCCAGCTAGAAAGGAACATACTGAATGAATGTGATGTATTATTATCCACCTGTTTTACCTTACCAGATTTACTAGAAGACTTTGACGAGAATAAAATGGCTATTATTACGAATGGTTATGATCTTCCTGATTTTGAGCACGCACCTACTCTACAGAAATCTTCTGACAAATTTATTATTTTTCATGCAGGTATTATGAATGATGTTCGGAATCCAGTTGCGCTTTGGGAAGTACTAAAAAAATGGAAGAAGGAGAAGCCTAGGCTCTTTGAAAGAATAGAAGTGCATTTAGCAGGAATAGTGTCTGATAATATAAAGCGGGAGGTTGCATCGAAGGATCATCTGCGAGATAAAGTTAAACTATTGGGATATCTAGACCATAATAAGGTGATTGACCACTATCATTCTTCCTCTTTATTATTATTAGCTATTTATAACTCTAAAGTTAGCAAGGTAAATATACCGGGTAAAATATTTGAATACTTTGGAGCTAAAAAATACATATTAGCGTATGGTAGTCCAGATTCAGATGTAGCGAGATTAATTCGGGAAACCAATACAGGATATTGTATTCTTTACGAAGATGTGGAGCAGACAGAGCGAATTTTATTAGACTTCATACTCAATCCAAAGCGATTTTCCTTAAACAGCGAGAAAATTCAGCGATACTCTAGGCAAAAACTCACGAAAGAGCTGTCAAAATTATTGAATAAATATGTGGAAAATAGCTCTCCTACACTAACTTTCAAAAATGACTAAAAGTTAGGTAAAACAAATTGAAGCTTTCTATAATAAGAACTTTTAAAAAAGTAAAAATCTCAGCGTTGTGAGAAGGGAGGGCTACAGAGAGGATGGTGGATTGTATGGATAAACTTATCTAAAGATCTAGTACTAGGTATAAAAATAGAAGAGCTGGCTTTAGGAAATTCCTATAATTTTACGCTCTAGAAATTTGTAGCAAGTTTTAAGGAATTCTGCTTGAATAGCAAATAAACTAAAAAACAGGGAATTATGATTTCTTATTAGCCTGTATTTATACTTCATATTAGTAGTAGATTTTATATCCCTCATAGACTTAAAAAAAGAGCGTATATTCATGGAAGAATTGATCTTTATACCACTAGTTGTTTCATCAACGTAACAGATGGAATCTCGAATTAAAAATGTGGGAATACCCATACTTTTTGCCCGTAAGGAAAAATCATTATCTCCCGCATAATGAGGAAGATTGTCTGCTATATTTCCAATTTTTTTCAATATTTTGTATTTCATTGCTAAAAACCTTCCAGTTATCATATCTACTCTTATTACCTCCTCTTTAAAATTTATGGGATAACTACATCTAATTGGAATCCAACTTTTTAAAATACCTCCGGACTGTATTTCCTTTTTTTCTAAATTGAATACTCTCGAGTGGAAAATTGCTTCCGACACCTCTTGGAGTTTTGTAGAGATAGGTGGAAAAGTATTTTGGTCGATTATTGTATCATTATTAGCAAAAATGATAATGTCTTCCGAACTAGGTTGTACCTGTTTGTGAAGGAAGTTTAAACACAAATTTACAGTTCCTCCCCAATAGAGGTCACCTGTTCCGTGAAGCACAGTAACATTCTTTGTGTTTTTGAAATAGATTCCGTGCTCATTTTCTGGACTATCATCACCTATAAGTAACTGATAATTACAATTCATATACTTATTTAGAGATCGATAAAATGAAATAGTATGACTAAGTCGTTTAAAGACAGGAGTAATAATGAATACCACTATAGAAATTTTACTTTTTCTTAGCTATTTTGATCGCATCTTCAAAAGAGATTTTATCAAATATTTGTAGTTGTCCTCCAACAGTTGCATCTAGTACCTGGCGGTTATTTTTTTCAAAATATTGCCTTGCCATCAAATAAGATCGCTCGGATTCATCCAAGTCTGCTAATTGCCATTTTTGTCCTTTAAAATAATTAGGATCAAAATGGTTAACATCATCTTCTTTCATTTCTTGCAACTCATTTGGTTTCCCTTTTTGAGCAAAAGTATGATCTACTCCTACTAAGAAAACTCTGGAAAAGCCCATTGAGTAGGCAATTTGCATAGCTATATAAGTAACAGTACCTCCTTGTGCTATAGAGGATGAAATGTCTCCGTAGAAGCCTTTAGGGGCTCTAGTATTTACATAATAAATTCGTTCTGATTCAGGAAGAAGTCCTTTGGATACCGTATAGTCTAAAAAAGAAGGACAGGTAAGTAATTGAAAAGGATCTAAGCTTTGCTGTATTACATATTTATTCACAGATACATGATAGCTGAGTTGTAAATTAACTCTCTTAAAAATTAGGAAAATTTTATTAAGACCGAAGGTATAATACTTATTGAGAAGTGTTAAATCCATTTTGTTTAGAGAAGGTCCATTCCCAATAAGGAAACAATCTTCTCCTTGATGAATATTTTTAAACTTTGCTAGTCTTGGAGATTCTTTTTGCTTCCAATTGAAATTATCTACTCGTTTTTTAACAAATCTTGTTAAGTTCATTTATTGAGATTGTAAGGGTGATTTAGTATGCTCGATATCATAATGCATTCATCTTTCCTTGTCACTAAGGAACGAATCAAAATAACTGTTTATTTATATTTCGTTCCTAATAGCTATTAAGTGAATTTGATTATCTCGTTTTTGAGTAGATAAAATACGGTAGGAATAATTATTCAGTATTGTAATAATTTCTTCAACAGAAGAATTAAAAGCAGGTAGAAATTCGGGATGTGCTTCAATAAATAATAATCGGGGTTTTTCGTTGCTGTTTAGAAAACGATTGCCTCCCCTTAAAGCATATATCTCGGCTCCTTCTATATCCATTTTTATAACGGTAGGTTTTTGTGGTAATTCTTCTATTAAAGTATCGATGGTTTGTACTTGTACTTTAACAGATTTAGTATGCCTATTTAGATTATTCAAACTTGGAGACATTCCTTCTATTCCGTCTGATCTTAATTCCATAGTTCCATCTTCCTCACCAATTGCAATTGCTTGAGAACTAATTTTTTCTTCTAACTGATTTAGCTGGACGTTTTCCCTGAATCGATTGTAAATTTCTGGATCAGGTTCAAAGGCAATTATTTTATTTACGTGTTGAGCAGCATGGATAGAAAATAATCCAACAGATGCTCCAATATCCCAAATAATATCGTCTTCCTTTAAAAGAAAGAGGAATGCTCCAAGAGAAGAGGCTTCATTTCCATATTTTAAAGTACGAAAAGCTTCTATTCTGCTGGTGCAATAAAATTTTCTATCTCCTAAAAATTGATTTTTTAAAACAGTCTTTATACCAGTTCTTTTTGAAATTTGTCTATTTATATAATTGCTAACTGGGATTAAAATATCATTAATCATAAAAATTGGTTTTATAAATCCTTTAAAACAGAACTAATACCACCATCTAAAGTAAGGTTAGCTCCGTGAATGAATCCTGTATTTTCAGAAGCTAAGAATAATGCTAATTTTGCTACTTCATTTGGGTATCCAATTCTCTTTACTGGATGTATTTTATTCAATTCACTTAAAGCCGCCTCATTGCCATCAAAACCAGCGATTAACATATCTGTGGCAATCGCAGCTGGACTAATCGCATTCACTCGAACTCTTCCTTCTAGATCGACAGCTAAGGCTTTTGTTAATCCCACTAATGCACTTTTGGAGGTGGCATAACTTACGAAGCGAGCTTTGGTTAATTGCTGATGAATACTACCTATATTAATTATACAGCCATTTGTTGCTTCTAGTTTTGGGAGAAATAATTGACTGAGTAATAAGGGTCCAGTCAAATTTACATTTAAAGTCTCTTGCCAATCTTTCAATTGAATATCATCTAACTTATCTAATAACTGTACTGCTGCATTATTAATAAGGACATCTAATCTTGTAACCTCTTGTAAGAAACGTATTTTCCATTCCCTACGATACCCCTCCGTATGAGCAAAGGTATTTATATCAAAATGAAAAAAAAGATCGCAAGTATTTCGAGTGTCTTCTCGTATATCTGCCCCATACACAAAATATCCAGCTTCTTTAAATGCTTTGGCTAATGCGGATCCTATTCCTCCTAATACACCTGTAATGAAAACTGTTTTTTGCATCTACTCTACATTTAGAAAATCAAACAGATAACGAATAGCTTGATGGCTAGCTCGTCTTACTCCGTCTTCGGTATTAGAACCATTATGAGTTCCAAAAATACACCTATCGAACTCTCTTAGTTGAGAATTTGAAGGAAGGGGTTCCGTTTCGAAAACATCTAAGGCTGCTGAGTGTACCTTGCCCGTTTTTAATGCTGCCACTAATGCAGCTTCTTGGATAATAGGGCCTCTAGAAACATTAACTATTCTTACGCCATCTTTCATTTGTGATAGGGTGTCAGAATTTATTAGGCCAATGGTTGTTGGTGTTAATGCACAAGTAATGACTATAAAATCTGCCTGACTTATATCCTCTGGCCAAGTTTTGAATGTATATTTTACTTTATCCGCAGCGTCTTTGCTTGCATAGGGATCATAGACTGTAATTGGCATATCGAAGGCGAATAATCGTTTTGCAGTTGCTTTACCAATATCACCAAATCCAATAAGTGCTACTTTTTTTTCTGCTAGGGAAATGCCAGGTGGTTTGAGCCATTTTCCATCTCTAACACCTCTATCGACTAAGAAGGTTTGCCTTGCTAGTCCAATGACATATGCAACCGCTATACCTGCTACTTCTGCGCCAAACATATTAGGAGTATTAGTAATTGGTATGCCTAATCTTTTACAAGCATCCATATCTACATTGTCCACTCCCACTCCCCATTTAACGGCGGCTTTTAATTTTCCTGCCTGTCCCGCCTTGAAGACTGCCTCAGTAGCAGGGTCATCTCCAATTATCCATCCATCAACTTCAGGTAGTATTTCTTTTAGTTGCTCTTCAGTTAAAGTTTGGATGACATTAGGTGTAAGGAGACTAATATCTTTTTCTTCAAAATAATGCCTGAATTCGTTTACCATTCCTAACATAGGAGGGCAAGTAATTAGGATCTTCATTCGTCTTTAGTTTTGAAGTATTATCAAATTTGATATATCTTTTTTAATAAATTAAGTTTTTCGATTTTGCTCGACGGGACATCTTCTTTCAAATAAATACAATCATTTTGAGAGTTAAATGTGCCATGAAAAGGTAGTTTTTGTACTAATTTAAAACCATATTTTTTTAAGAAATTAGTAACTGCTGGCTCTAATTGAATTCCTTTATACAGTGGTATATTGAATAACTCTAATTGAAGTCCAATGCAGTGATGAGACAAGAACTGCTGTGCCCCTTGCAGAATTTCATACTCTGCACCTTGGGCATCTACTTTCAAAAAATCAAATGAGTCGGATAGTTTTAAAGAAGCTATCACTTGGTCTAAACTAGTAACTTTTATATGCAATGTTTTTTCAAGTTCACATCGTTTAAACCACGTTTCTGCTAATCTCTTGGGGCCTCTATTTTTGATCTGCTCAAAATTTTGAGTTACATATTCAAAATTTTGCTCGAATAAGGAAGAACCTGATTGAGAAAGACCTTTGTATATATAAAAAGGTAATTCTGCTTGTTCTTTCCATAATCCTGCATCTATGGAGATAATATCACTATTATTGGATTGATTTTCTTGTGGATCGAAACATAATAGTTTACGAATATACTTGCTATTAGTATGCCAAGGTTCTGGCATATTTGCACTAGCAGAACCAACATCAATAAAGTTGAGGATACCAGAATTGTTAGGATTGATTTTTCCATATCCAAATACTTGGTCTCTTATTTGTCGATAAATTTTTCTAATAGATAAATTCATTTCACTTATTGATATTTTTCTTTGAATAAAAATTCAGCTATTTTAAAATCAATTTCTTCATCAATATCTTGTGCTTCATCAGCTGGTATTTCAAATAACATTGGCCGATTACCTATCCTATTATGTTTTTCCTCTAGTATCTTTTTCGTAAAAATATAGAGACAAGAATTCTCTTCATATATAGGGGGTAAATCTTGTGTTCTTAATAGAATATTAGGATTATGATTAACTGCCCTTGCTAAAGAATCCCATAATCTAGTTTGAAGTCTAGTAACAGTAAAAAGAGAGTCGTGAATAGGGTATGCTTCCAGAAAAGCTTCTACTGCCTCTTGCACTTTTTGAGGGGAAAGAAGTGGGTTTGTACTGTGAGTTTGCAGGAAAAAGTCTGCTTCCACTTGGTTAATGATATTCAATAGCACATCATTCATTGGGACTTCCCCTGCTCGCAAATGCGCTGGACGTTCTAATAACAAGACATCTTTAAAATGTTCTTGAACCTGTTCTTTGATTAAAGGGCTATCTGTGTCAATTATTATTTGATCAATAAGAGCACACTTTTGAAGGCAAATTACCACCCAATGAAACAGAGGTTTACCTGCAAACATTCTGTAATTTTTCCCTTTTACCCTTTGGCTATTATGTCGCATAGGAACAATAGCCGCAATTTTCTTTTGTGTATTCATATTTCTTACATAGTTTTTTGATAACTATTTAGCATTTCATTTTAAGGCAATACTTTTGGCGAAGTCATAAACTATTTTTCGTTTTTATTCGTATAGGTAACGATTAAATGATAACTTCCGAATCTATAGGAGAAACTTATTTTTACTTGTAACTAGAACCATTCTAGTAATCTAATTATGAATTTATGAAATTGTATAGTTCTATGTATCTCAATTATTTAAACTAAAGCAAGTGCCTACTTCATGGGAGTAATCAAACGTCAAGGTATAAAAAATAGTATAGTTCGATACGCAGGGCTAGTAATAGGTACTTTTAATGTCTTGTATTTCTATCCTTTATTCTTGGGGGCGGAAAAATTAGGTATTATCAATTTTATCGTTTCCACTGCTCTTTTAGCCCATACATTCATGATGTTAGGAGGAAATGGAATAGTTGTTAAATTTTTTCCTCAGTTAAGAAATCAAGAAAACAATAATAATTTTTTGACTTTCATGTTATTGTGGGTATTGGCAGGTATTCTGCTATTTTTATGTTTAACGATTCTTCTAAAACCAGTTATTTCTGATTTATATGAGCAAAAGGCAGATGACTATCTTACTTATTTGCCTTATATTCTTTTGATTGCAATCGCTGCTACTTTTCAAAGCATACTGAAAAAATTTGCTAGTGTTTTTGGTAGGATTGTAGTGCCAACTTTCTTGGAACAGCTTTATAAAGTAGTAATCCCCTTATTAGCCTATCTCTATTATTTACAAAAAATTCCTTTTGATTGGTTGATTCAGGGAATAGTAGTTTACTATGCTGTCGTTGTTGTATTATTATTGTCTTATACTCACTATTTAGGACGATGGAAGATTTCTTTGGATTTTTCTGCGTATGATAAGCCTCTATTAAAAAAGATCTTCAACTATGCTGGGTATGCTGTTTTTGGATCCATTGGGGGGATTTTAGCTTTCAAGATTGATAGTTTTATGGTGGCTACTTTAACTAGCTATACTAATAATGGAATTTATAGTGTGGCTACTTTTATTGCTACAGTCATACGAGTACCCTATGAAGGAATAGTTATTATCGCCTCTCCAATTATATCTACTCGCATACAAGAAAAGGATTGGCAAGAAGTAAACACTATTTATAAAAGATCTTCGATACTGCTGGGAACAGCAGGTTTATTTATTCTTTTGGGAATATGGTCTAATATTGATAATTTGTTTAGACTTATGCCCAATGGAGAAGATTTTGCTGAAGGAAAGTATGTTGTCTTGATCTTAGGAATAAGCATCGTGATGGATATGCTGACTAGTGTAAATGGAGATATAATTGGCTACTCTAAGTATTTTAGGTTTAATTTTTACGCTATCCTCCTTTTAGCTATTCTTAACATCTTCTCGAATCTATATTTTATTCCTCGTTTTGATATTAATGGGGCAGCACTTGCAACTGCAATTTCTTTACTAATTTTTAATACTGTAAAGGTTTTATTTATTTATATAAAGTTTCAGCTTTTTCCTTTTTCAAGGAAAACCTTCCTTATAATATTAATCACGCTTGTTATATATTTCTTATTACTTTTTGTTCCATCTACTTCCTTTTCTTTTTTTGATATAATTATTAAATCAGCTTTAGTCTGTTTATTATTTATTCCCACTGTATTATATTTTGAAATATCAAGTGACTTAAATGATTTGTGGAGGAATACTTGGCAAATCATTCTTAACTCAACAACTAAGTAACGACAAAAAAATAACTTGACTCGTAGTAAGGTTTTAGTCTATCCTAAAGACAATGATTCAATCTTTTAGACCTATTTTATAGTATCTTACAAATAAATAAGGCTTCGCCATTAAAAAGTCGGCAAACTTAAAGAATTTTGGCTGACTTTCTATACTTTTTAACGAATATCTGTTGCGGTATGTTGCACATTTGGAATGTGCTTCTTGAACGCTAATATTTTGATTTTTAGGACTTTTTATATATTATTATCTTTCATGAATTAGTTATGGTTATTGGATGTCGCTTTCCCATGACTGCGGTATGGGTTACTAGTTGTAGTCTTTCTCTGACTACGGCATGGGTAACCGTATGCCCAACGGGGCTCTCAATACCCCGAACCCAGCGCAGAATCCACAGTCGAAGGATCATTATCAATATAATTCACTTCAATATCCTTTCTATCAAATTCCAAGATTT
>CAYOBX010000041.1:0-16095 GCA_964402245.1 uncultured Saprospiraceae bacterium
GAAAGACATGCGGCGGTATTTTTATTTTTTCTTCCATTCTATATTTAGAGGTTGTCAAAAATAAATTCGGTAATTTATCCTGTCCGTAGTATAGTTCAAAAGTACAATCATTTCTTCCAACCAATGAAGGATATTTGTCTTTTTAATGTCTAATATGCACGATTCTTTAATTTGTGGGATAAAGTAATTGATATTTAGCAAACATATTTGCTGTCGAGTTAAGAAATAGCAACAAGTCAATTTTCCCTAAAGGAAAATTTTACGCAATATATTTTACTATTAAAAAATAAAAATTTACCTTTGGAAAAATATGAAGACAAAAGAAAAGATATTATCTATTGCCTTAACCTTATTTAATAAACATGGTTTTGGTTCCGTGACTATGAAAGATATAGCCGATGTAATGCAGGTAGATAGAAGAAACTTAACTTATCATTTCAATAAGGACACTTTATTAGCAGCAATTGCCAATCAAATGTGGATAAAGTTGGAAACAGAACGTAAAAAAAGAAGAGAATTTCCATCCTTCAAGAATCTAGATAGTGAAACTAGAATGTATTATGCTTTCCAAAAGGAGTATGCATTCATATTCAATGATGTAAAAGTCATACAGCATCCTGTATTAAGAGATAAGTTTAATAAATTAGCTAAATCATCCATTCAAGATAACGAAACAGCCATTGCTTTTGCGATCAAGTTAGGCAATATCAATCCAGAACCTTTTCCTGGTGCTTACTATAATTTATGTCTTTCTATTTGGGCATTATCCTTTTTTTGGACCCCAAATCAGATCATTAGAAAAACAAAAGATCCAGAAGAAATAAGAAAAGTAACATGGAGTTTGATTCTTCCTCATTTCACCCAAAAAGGTATTCAATCTTTTAAAGATTTCTTTGGTGTAGAATTTTTTAATGCTATAGGAAAGCCTTTTGCTGTGGATGTGAATACAACGTTTTTTTAAAAAAATTTTCTCTACCGTGCACTTTTTAGAACAGAGAAGCGAGAGTAGGGGATGGGGTAGAAATAAAATTATATAGGATCATATAAACCATAATTATGTATAAAAATATTCAAATTAGTAGAAGCATCTATGCTACTGAAGAGCATCAAATGTTTCAAGAAGTAGTGCAACAATATATCAAAAAGCATGTGCTTCCCCATCGAGAAAAATGGGAAGAACAAGGCTATTGTGATAAAGCAGCTTGGTTAGAAGCTGGAAAGTTAGGTTTATTAAATTTGACTAGCGCACCAGAATATGGTGGCGGTGGATTAGACTTTTCTTTTAGTGCATTAATGATTGAAGAAGCATCTAGAATGGGCTTAGTGGCACCAGGTTTTTCTATGCACTCAGATATTGTTGCTGTATATATAGAGACCTATGGAACCGAAGATCTCAAACAACGATACTTACCCAAAATGGCTACAGGAGAATTAATTGGGTCATTAGGTATGTCAGAACCAAGTACAGGTAGTGATGTACAAGCTATTAGAAGTAATGCAGTTGATAAAGGAGATTACTGGTTATTGAATGGCTCTAAAACTTTTATTACCATTGGCTATACTTCTGATTTTACCATTGTCGCTTGTAAAACTCGACCTGGTACACCACAGGAAGGTATTAGTCTATTAGTGGTCGATGCGAAGACTGAAGGGTTTTCTAAAGGAAAGCCATTCAAAAAAATTGGCTTAAAAGAAAGTGATACCTGTGAATTATTTTTTGAGGATGTAAAAGTGCCTAAAGAGAATTTAATCGGCGAAGAAGGAAAAGGTTTTATCTACATGATGAAAGAATTACCAAGGGAACGAATGACGATTGCTCTACAATCAATAGGCGCAATGGAAGGAGCTATTGAAGATACCTTAGAATATACGCAAGAACGAATTGCATTTAAGCAACCCATTGCTGGTTTCCAAAACACCCAATTTAAACTAGCAGAGTTAGCGACTCAATTACAGATTCAACAAGTATTTGTAGATCGTTGCGTGGAACTATTAAATGAACATAAATTGACTCCAGAAACAGCATCTATGGCAAAATATGCGACCACTGAAATGGAGGGCAAGGTGACGGATGAATGTCTGCAATTATTTGGTGGGTATGGGTATATCTGGGAATACCCAATTGCAAGACGATATGCAAATGCAAGAGTGACTCGGATATATGGTGGTACGAATGAAATTATGAAGGTGATGATTTCTCGGAAATTGTTTGCGAAGTATGGGCAGCAGATGAAGGAGATGCGTAAGAAGCGTAGAATGGCTAAGGTTTAGTTGTATATAACTAGATATGCCAGTTTTCAAAAACTGGCATATCTAGCTCGCAATTAAATCAACTATTTCATAAAAGCTTGCATAGCTTTAAGATTAATCTCAGCATCAAAAATAGCAGCTACGTTAATCTTAAAATCATCAATTACTTTGCTTTCAATATCTTCTCCATATTGATAGATTTTTGCAGGAAAGTATTTTCGGCTATCTGGCAATATTATTAGTTTAACCAAATTTACTTTAAAATACCGAGACTTCAAAAATAATGAGACCATTACAATCTAAAATAAACCCTAATTCTCAGCAGTTCAAAACGAACCAAGAAGGTATGAAAACCTTTATTGAAGAATTGGATAAAGCGATGGCCGAAAGTCGTTTTCAAGGCAAAGAAAAACATATTGCACGAGCAAGAAAAAGAGGAAAGCTATTGGCTAGGGAGCGCTTAGAATTAGTCTTAGACAAAGACAGTCCTTTTATAGAATTACTCCCACTTTCGGGTATGAATCGGAAAGGCGGCTTTGGTGCAGGGGGAACAAATGTATCGGGCATTGGTTTAGTGTCGGGTAAATTGTGTATGGTTAATTCCAATGTAGGGACTCGGAAAGGCGGGTCTACGGATTATGCATCGGTTTTTAAGGCGCTTCGATTGGGGCAAATCGCTAGAGAAAATCGCTTGCCGACAATTAGTTTAGTAGAAAGCGGTGGAGCAAACTTACCAGATCAAGCAAAAATTTTCAACTATGGTGGGGAGACCTTTAGAGAAGTAACCCGTCGTTCAAAGATGGGCATTCCAAGTATTGCTGTGGTCTTTGGCAATGCCACGGCAGGAGGGGCTTATGTACCTGGTATGTCCGATTTTTCTATTTTTCAAAAACAAAAAGCTAAAGTCTTTTTAGCAGGCCCACCCTTAGTAAAAATGGCTACCAATGAAATAGCAACTGCTGAAGAGCTAGGGGGCGCAGAAATGCACAGTCGAGTATCAGGGGTATCTGATTATTTAGCAGAAGATGAGTTAGATGGTATACGTATCGCAAGAGAAATCATGGAATTGGTCGCTATAGAAAAACCCCATTTTGTACCGGCCGAAAAAATAACACCCCCACTCTATAATGCAGAAGAAATATTGGGCGTAGTCCCTTCCAATCCCAAAACGCCTTTTGATGCTAGAGAGTTGATTTGCCGAATAGTAGATGGTTCTGAATTTTCTGATTTCAAACCTGAATATGGGAGTAGTTTAGTAACTGGTTGGGCAAAAATTCATGGTTATCGGGTAGGTATATTAGCTAATAATGGGGTAATCTTTTCGGAGTCTGCCAACAAAGGGGCTCAATTTATACAGCTATCCAATAAGAATAATATTCCTTTGTTATTTTTACAGAACACAACTGGTTATATGGTGGGCAAAGCATACGAGGAAGGAGGCATTATAAAAAATGGAGCAAAATTAATCAATGCTGTTTCTAATAGTGAAGTGCCTTCTATCACCCTTATGATTGGGAACTCTTATGGGGCTGGAAATTATGGCATGAATGGTCGGTCGTATGATCCAAGATTTTTGTTCACCTACCCTAATGCAAAGATTGGCGTAATGGGTTCCGAGCAGTTAGCGGGGGTAATGGAAATAGTCCAGCGAGCCTCTGCTAAATCTTTAGGCAAAGAATATGATGAGAAGCAAGGTGCCATGATGAAAGCCATGTTGATACAAGATATTGAAAAGACTACTTCTGCTTGGCATTCTACTTCTGAACTATGGGATGATGGGGTGATTGATCCTAGAGAAACTCGAAATTATTTGGGTATTTCTTTGGCGGTATTGTATAGTCAGCCTATAAAAGGTGCGGAGGGGTATGGGGTTTGGCGACATTAAAATTTAATGATGAATGAGAAATGATGAATGATGAATGATGAATTTATACGTGCGATCTGATGGCTTTTGCCATCTGACCGCTTTGATAAAAGCAATCAGGATCATCAAAGTTTATAACCTTGATGCTATACGATTATCATACCGCATCGAAGTTACAAACCATAGCCGTCAGGTTAAAAAGTATTACTTGAAGAGGAGATCATCTCAAACCTTTGTATTTGCTAGGTTTTGGCGAAGATGGCAGGCACTTTCAAAGTGCCAGCCATCTCTGTTACTTAAACATAAGTGATTGATTTACAGTACTATTTTTTCTTAGCCTGACGGCTATGGTTACAAACTTCGACGATCAGGATAAGTTCTCAAAACACCAATCACTGTCAGAATTAGAATTCGTAGGATTTCAGGATTCGCAGGATTTTGAGCGGTAGCACGATTTAAAATCCTACTAATCCTGAAATCTTATAAATCCTAATTCTGACAATTATTTAAAAGAGTCCAATATTTCAGTAAATAAATATGAAACAAATCAATTCAATATTAATCGCTAACAGAGGCGAAATCGCTTCAAGAGTCATCCGTACCTGCAAAAAAATGGGCATCAAAAGCATCGCTGTTTTTTCAGAAGCAGATCGGGACGCACTCTTTGTAGAACAAGCAGATGTAGCGGTATACATAGGCGAAAGCACACCTGCCCAATCTTATTTAGATCAGGATAAAATTATTGCCACAGCAAAGAAAACGGGCGCAGATGCCATCCATCCTGGCTATGGTTTTCTATCGGAAAATGTAAGCTTTACCGAACGATGTGATAAAGAAGGCATTATATTTATTGGTCCAAATGCCAATGCTATAGATGCGATGGGTTCTAAATCAAAGGCGAAGACTTTGATGACAAAACACAAAGTCCCAGTTGTCCCAGGCTACCAAGGAAGTGATCAAAGTGTAGAGCGATTGACCAAAGAAGCAGTTAAAATGGGTTTTCCAGTTTTATTAAAAGCCACAGCAGGCGGAGGGGGTAAAGGGATGCGGATTGTGCATAAAGAAAGTGAAGTTAAAAAAGCGATTCAAGCAGCTAAGCGGGAATCTATGAGTGCCTTTGGGGATGATGAATTAATTGTAGAAAAATACATTGCTTCTGGTCGACATATAGAGTTTCAAATTTTTGGCGATCAGCATGGTAATGCTATCCATATATTGGAACGAGAATGCTCCATACAACGACGGTATCAAAAAGTAATCGAGGAAAGCCCCTCCCCTATTATGACAGAGAAACTTCGTGCAGAAATGGGCAAGGCTGCAGTGGATGCCGCCAAGGCATTAAATTATGATAATGCAGGAACGGTAGAATTTATCTACGATGATAAATCGGGCGATTTCTACTTTTTAGAAGTCAACACGCGCCTACAAGTAGAGCACCCTGTAACAGAAGAAATTACAGGTTTAGACTTAGTACAATTACAAATTGAATCCGCTCAAGGTTTACCCCTTTCAGTGACACAAGAAGATATAAAAGGAAAAGGCTATGCTATTGAAGCAAGACTCTATGCAGAAGATGCAGCCAATGATTTCTTACCTGTTACAGGTACCATCCAACGGTTTGAATATCCAGAAGTGGATGGTTTGAGAGTAGAAACAGCAATCAGAAGTGGTTCAGAAATTTCTATTTTTTATGATCCAATGATTGCCAAAATTATTGTGCATGATGATAGTCGAGTAGCAGCACATCGTAAGATGCAATATGTGCTAAGAAATTTAGTCTGCCAAGGAATGACGACCAACCAAGATTTCCTATTACATTTATTGGAACATCCAGATTTCTTAGCAGGAGAATATGATACGCATTTTATAAAAAATAAAATTGACCTCAACAAGATTGGCCTTAAAGAGGATAATGCAAATACCATTGCTGGTATTGCTGCTACTTTACATGGTTGGCACCAAAGAGATCAATCTAGAACTTTACTTCGATCTATTCCTTCTGGCTGGCGCAACAATTTTAATGATGCCCAATTTGAGGATTATCAATTAGGCGAAAAAGAATTGCAAGTTAAATACCGTTACCAAAAAGATAACTTTGAATTTTATATCGGCGATCAAACCTATCTCGTCAAATTAATTGGTACAGATGACCATACTATTCGAGCGGAGATTGACGGCATGCAGCATCAATTTCAAATCGCTCAAAAGGGAAATAGTTATTATGTGCATAATGAAAACATTGGCAATATCACACTAGTCCAAAAAGATCGCTTCCCTATTAAGGAAGCAGAAAAAGTAGCTGGTGGTTATAATGCGCCGATGCCTTCCCAAATCATTAAGGTATTAGTGAAAGAAGGAGATCAAGTTAAATCTGGTGATGGCTTAATTATCATTTCTTCCATGAAAATGGAGAATACGATTGAGGCGGCTGAGGATGGTGTAGTGGAAGAGATATATGCAGCAGAAGGGAATAATGTGGAAGCTGGATTCTTACTATTGAAGTTAGCTGCTGGATAATTTTTTAAGAAGGAGAAATTTATAATTAGATGTTGTATTCCTTCGGAATATGGTATTGAACGCAGAGACACAGAGATGCAGAGTTTCCTGCGGAATGTAATATTGAACGCAGAGGCGCAGAGATGCAGAGCTTCACTTAGTGCAAGTCTGACTCTGCATCTCCCCGTCTCTGCGTTCAAATTTTCTTTTCCCGACAGGGAAAACATATAAAATAAAAACTCATAACTTCATAAATGAATCTATATACAAAAGCACAAGTAGCCGACATTCACGATCAAATCTTTGCTTACTTAATGGTAGAGGAAGCAGATAATGTCCTGACACTAACCCTAGATCGAGCAGAGAAAAAGAATGCCCTGCATCCGCAACTAGTCAACGAAATAGCCTATGCTTTGCACTACGCTCATTTTTCAAAACACATCTGGATGGTCGTTATGCAAGCCAAAGGAAATATTTTTTGCGCAGGCGCCGATCTAAAAGCGATGGCAGGTATTATTGAGCCGAATGACTCCACTGTTCCACAACCCGAAGGGGAAGTATTAATCGGAGAATTATTTAATAAAGTATATAAGCCAACTATTGCGAAAGTAACAGGTGATGTCTATGCAGGCGGCTTTTTCTTCTTAGCAGGTTGTAATATAGTAGTAGCACAAGACAATATTAAATTCGGTTTACCAGAAGTAAAAAGAGGGATCTATCCATTTCAAGTAATGGCTGCTTTATTAAAGGTTATGCCGGCTCGAAAAGTAGTGGATTGGTGCATAAGAGGGTATAATCTTCCTGTAGCCCAAGCACTACAATATGGATTAGTTTCCGAAGTGCAAACAGCAGAAAATATAGATGCAGCCGTACAAAGAATCATAGAAGAATTAAAAGGAAATAGTCCATCTGCCATTCGCTTCGGCTTAGAGGCATATGATAAAATTCAACCATCCGCAGCAGAGCATAAGTACCTATACGACATACTAATGCAAACGATTAAAACAAAGGATGGGCAGGAAGGGCTAAAGGCATTTCGGGAAAAGCGAAAGCCTGTTTGGACAGGAGAATGAATAAAAGAAGTCGGAGGTCAGATCGCTGCGCTGTCAGGGGTCAGATGTATGATGTTGACGGTACTCGTTGAATTAAGAGAAATCGAGATTTGCCAGTTTTTTGAAAACTGGCAAATCTATCTATAACGACAACATCAACCACATCTAGTGTCAAAATCATACGTCTGACACCTGACAGTTTCGGAGAAACGATCTGACTTCTGACTTCTTTAAAAAACGATCCGACCTCTGATTTTTTTTCAAAAAAAAATGATCTTTAAAAAGAAAATCTATGAAAAAAAAATACGACTACATTATCATCGGTGCAGGCTCCGCAGGCTGCGTATTAGCCAATCGCTTATCCAAAGATCCCAATAACAAAGTCTTACTAATAGAAGCCGGAGGACCAGACAAAAACATGTATATTCATATACCCGCTGGCTGTGCAAAATTGCATAAGACGGAAGTCGATTGGGGCTTTGAAACAGAACCTCAAAAACATGTATTAAATCGAAAAATTTATCTTCCAAGAGGTAAAACATTAGGAGGCTGTAGTTCGACTAATTATATGGCTTATGTGAGAGGCAATAAAGAAGATTATAATGATTGGGAAGCACAAGGTAATAAAGGTTGGGGATATAAAGACGTATTACCTTATTTTAAAAAATCAGAGCATAACGAGGATATTGATAATGAATTTCATAGCAAAGAAGGAGAACTAAATGTAGGTTTTTCTAAAGCCTTTAGCACCCCTTACTCCCAAGCTTTTATAGATGCTTGTAAGGAAGTGGGTTTTGAAGAAAATAAGGATTATAATGGAGCAAAACAAAAAGGCGCTGGCCTTTTTCAAAACACCATCAAAAAAGGAAAAAGGAATAGTGCGGCAGTAGCTTTTTTAAATCCAGTTAAAGATAGAAAGAATTTAACTATTCTAACACATACCCTTACAGAAAAAATTCTTATTGAAGAGGATGTTGCTATAGGTGTGAAAGTCCAAAATAAAAAAGGAAAATCCGCTACTTATCATTGTAACAAAGAAGTAATTGTATCTGCTGGTTCTTTCAACTCTCCACAAATTTTAATGCTCTCTGGTATTGGCGATCAAGAGGAATTAGCAACACATGGAATTGACTGTATAAAAGATGTACCAGGCGTTGGAAAGAATTTACAAGACCACTTGATGTATTTCTTAAGCGGAGCTACCAAAAAACAAGACGCCCAAAATCATCATTTGACAATCCCTAACCAAGTAATTGATCTAGCTAAATACTTAATTTCAAAAAAAGGAGCACTAACGCAAGGACCATTAGAAGCAGTTGCTTTCGGGAGCACTAGTCAAAGTCCAGACAGGGTAGATTATCAATTCCATTTTGCTTCCCTAAGTACAGGTGAAAAATATGATGCAGACCTTTATGATATAAATACACTTCCTACTAAAGATGGCGTAACTATTTTACCTACCCTACTTCGACCAAAGAGTAGAGGAACGGTCAAACTAAAGAGTAATAAAGTCACAGATAAAGTATTGATTCAACCCAATTTTTTAGAAGCAGAAGAAGATAGAAAAGTATTGCTAGAATCTGGTAAAAAAGCGATTGAAATTTTAAAATCTAATACCTTTACAAAGGTACTAGATCAACTCTATATTCCAAAAGATGACGAAGCCTTAATGAAGCATATATTGGAAAATGTAGAAACAGTATTCCATCCTGTCGGTACTTGCAAAATGGGCACAGATGACATGGCGGTCGTTGATGATCGATTACGGGTTAAAGGAATCGATCAATTGAGAGTGATTGATGCCTCTATTATGCCAACTATTGTCTCTGGCAATACCAATGCCCCTACTATTATGATCGGCGAAAAAGGAGCAGATATGATATTGATGGATGCGCAAATGGAAGGAGTAAAAGAAATTCCAAAAGAAGATTTATTATCTGAATTAAATACTTTACAACTTACCGATAAGCCGCCTGTCAAAATTCGACGGGATGGAAAAGAAGAAAATAATGCATGATTCTACTTTAACCTAAGACTAGACAACAAGTATGTTTAATGTCTCTTTAGAGGGAACAAATTGGCTGTGTTTTTTTGTAAAAAACACAGCCAATTTGCTCTCTCTAAAAACTATATAAAAGCTACTCCTTGCCTACTATTAATTTTCATATTAACAAAAAAATCTAAGAAAACATATGTCATTAACCATCCATCCAAACACGCCAATAATAATAGGAGTCGGGCAACTAACAGAGTCTGTACCAGAAAATTTGCAGGAAAAAGCTTCCTCTCATGTAGACATGGCTGCTAAGGCAGCGGCTATTGCTTTAGGAGATGCTAAAGATGCTTTATTGGCTCAACACATAGATGTTGTAGCAACTGTTCGATTCTTTACAGATTCCCACCCTACTTTTAGATCTCCATTTGGTGGATCTAATAATGTACCTCGCTCTATAGCTAAAAGAATAAATGCAAATCCTAAACTAGCCATTTATGACAGCGTAGGTGGAGATACGCCACAACAGTTGGTTGCAGAATTTGCAGAGCGATTAGCAAAAAGATCATGTGAAGTGGTATTACTCTCAGGTGGAGAAGCAATGGCAAATAGCAAAGCTGCTCAAAAACAAAAAATAACACTAGATTGGACGGAAAAAATCGAAGGTCAATTAGAAGATAGAGGTACTGTTTCTGGTAAGTTAATTACAAGTACAGAGTTCGTGCATCAAGTAGTATTGCCGATGCAATATTATGGCTTAATGGAAAATGCTCGGCGATTAGATTTAAAGCAAGATCTGGAAAGCTACTCAAAGAGCATGGGAGAAGAATTTAGTCAGCTTTCAAAAATAGCTGCTAATAATCCATATGCAATCGATCAAAAAGAATATACTGCAGAAGAATTAATTACCCCTGCAAAAGATAATCCACTAATCATTGCTCCTTATACCAAAAGATTGATGGCGAAGGATAGAGTCAATCAAGGGGCTGCTATTCTAATGACCACAGTAGGTAAAGCAATAGCATTAGGAATCAAGCAAGACAAATGGGTCTTCTTACATAGCTATACCAATGTCAAAGATAGAGTCTTATTAGAACGAAATCAGCTAGGTCATTCCAAAGCAATGGAACAATCATTGCTTGGCGCATTAGCACGTATTAATAAGAAACAAGCAGATATTAAACACTTCGATATTTACAGTTGCTTTCCTATAGTAGTCAGTGAAAGTAGAACGATATTAGGAATTGATAAAGAAGATCCTCGAGCATTGTCTCAAACAGGAGGACTCCCTTATTTTGGAGGGCCAGGTAATAATTATTCCATGCATGGTATTGCTTCACTAGTAGAAACACTTCGCCAAGATAGAGGTAGTTTTGGTCTAGCGTATGCCAATGGTGGTTGGCTATCAAAACATGCAGTTGGTATCTATTCGACCACTCCTACGACAGAAGAGTGGACAGCTCAAGATTCGACTAATTTACAAAATATAACAGACGCTGACACGAAATTTACAGTCGATCCATTTCCAAATGGACCTGCCATTTTAGAAACATATACAGCACATTACTTTAAAGGATTCCCAGTTAAAGTGATTGTTGTTGGACGATTAAAACATAATAACCAACGATTCTATGCCTCCACTCCTATGGGTGATACGGCAACGGTTCAAGAGTTAGTAAAAGGAAATTCATTAGGGCAAACGATCTATGTTGAAGCAGATCCTAAAGGAAATCGTTTCTCTTTTACAGAAGAAGGCTTAGCCAAACACCGACCAAAAGTAATCACTACCTTTAAAGAAAAATATAAATTTTGTACGGTTGAAATAGATGGGTGGATACTCAAGGTAACGATCAATCGCCCTGAGGTAAGGAATGCATTACATCCACCAGCGAATGAAGAATTAGAAGGAATATTTAATGCCTTTGAAAAAGACCCTAAGTTAAGAGTAGCTATATTAACAGGCACAGGAAACGAGTCTTTTTCTGCTGGAAATGATTTAAAATACATGTCCTCTGGAAATCCTATTTATATCCCTAAAACTGGATTTGCAGGACTTACCAGCCGAACCAATCGAGTGAAGCCAGTCATTGCCGCAGTCAATGGATTGTCATTAGGTGGAGGCTTGGAAATAGCCTTGGCGACAGATATAATTGTAGCAGCAGATCATGCCTTATTTGGTCTACCCGAAGTAAAGGTGGGTCTATTTGCAGGGACTGGTGGGATTCAACGAATTACAAGACAGATTGGCTTAAAAGCGGCTATGGAAATATTGTTAACAGGCCAGCCAATTGATTGTACAAAGGCTTTAGAATTAGGCTTAATCAACTATGCAGTACCTGCCGATCAATTGATGAATAAAGCAGAAGAAATTGCTAATTTAATTAGTCAAGCTTCTCCAGTAGCGGTGCAAAGTACTATGCAATTACTCAATGAAACAAAAATTTATGCAAACGTTGACGATGCCGTCACCGCTCCGCATGACGTATTCGATAATCTATTAAACAGTGACGATTTTTTTGAAGGTTCTAGAGCTTTTGCTGAAAAACGAAAACCTAAATGGACATTAAAATCTTGAAAAGTCAGGGGGCAGGACGCTGCGCTGTTAGGAGTCAGGTTTATGATGGTGATTTTTGGCAATCGGCAAGCAGTAGCTTTAATATATTTTTTTAGAGGTAGCGATTTTGGTAGGTTTTTTTATAAAAAAACCTACCAAAATCGCTACCTCTAAAAAAATAGTAAACATACTTGTTGCCTAGTGGTATAAACCAAAAATAAATGCCCACTAGAGGGGGTAGTTATTTTGGGCTTGTACCACTAGATAAATTAAAAAAACATAAATGTATCAAAAAGATTTATTCAAAGATAAAGTAGCATTAGTCACAGGAGGACGAAGTGGTATAGGTTATGGCATAGCTAAACAATTTTTACAATTAGGTGCCAAAGTAATGATTTGTTCCAGAAAAGAAGAACCATTAAAAGCGGCGGCAGAGGAATTATCTGCTTTAGGAGAATGTGCTTATCATCCTTGCGATATTCGGAAACCAGAAGATATACAAGCACTAGCGGAAAAAATAAATACGGTGTTTGGCAAGCTTGATATATTGGTCAATAATGCAGGGGGGCAGTTCCCAGCTCCAGCAGAAATGATTAGTGAAAAAGGTTGGGCGGCAGTAATTAATAACAATTTGAATGGCACTTTTTATGTGACTTTGCAAATGTTTAAATCTTTCTTTGCCAAACAGAAAAGTGGTGTGATTGTGAACATCACAGCTAATGTATATCGAGGTTTCCCTGGAATGGCGCATACAGGTGCAGCCCGAGCAGGAGTAGAAAACTTGACCAAAACTCTTGCCCAAGAATGGGCTACATTTGGAGTTAGAGTAAATGCCATTGCACCTGGCACTATTGAGTCATCAGGGCTAGATACTTATTCTCCAGAAATTCAAAAACAGTTTGAAGAAGGGCGTAAAGAAAATCTAATGGGGCGATTTGGTTCCGTAGAAGACGTTTCCAATGTGGTTATGTTTTATGCAGGTCCAATGTCTTCTTACATTAGTGGTACGTGCTTATATGTAGATGGCTGTGAGCATTTAGGAAGTGATCGGATGGGCTTGTTGAAAACGATGAGAGAAGCGATTGCGGAGAAAATGAAATCTTCATAAATACTTTGCTCAACAGAAAAAGGAAGGTAATGGACTACAACATACTAGAGTCGTTGTAGCTAGTTGGGATGCAGAGGAAGCAGGCTTAAGAGGAGCTAGAGCATATGTAAAAAACTATCTATCCGAACTACAATCTGTAAAAACCTATAATTTCAATTTGGAGTGCATGTATAACCATAAAGAATTAGGTTTTCTAACATCAGATTTAAATTCTTTTGTGCCATTATCCGAAACCATGGTAGATGATTGTATTGCCATTGGTCAATCATTAGGCTACTCTATTAAAAAAGTCCCTTTCCCATTTTTAGCTGGAGGTACAGATGCCTCAGAATTTGCCAAAGTAGGTATTGAAGCAACTACCTTGGCTGGAATGAACTGGGTCAATAAACAAGGAAAACCAGCCTACCATACTTTAAGGGATACGATTGAAGCAGTAGATGCAGAAGCTGTTTATAGAAGTATTGAATTGGGTATTGCTTATATTTTAAAAAAGGAACAAGAGGCATAATTAAATTAAAAAGTTGCTCAAAAATCAAGCTGCTACTTTTTTTTGCTAAACAATTAAAAATTACTATCTTACCCTTAAGAATTAAAAAATCATAAACTTATGTCTGCACAAAACGACCCTACCCAAACACTAATAGAATATTTTTACAAATGGGAAAAAGAGACGCCCAATAAAGTATTCATGCGCCAACCTAAAGGCGATCAATGGCATACCCTAACTTATGCAGAAGCAGGACAAGAAGCACGAAAAATAACAACTGCGCTAAGAGCCAAGGGTTTACAACCAGGAGATCATATTGGCATCCTTTCTAAAAATTGTTATCATTGGATATTAGCAGATCTAGCGATTATGATGGGCGGATATGTATCTGTTCCTTACTATGCAAGTTTACCAAAAGGGCAATTAGAACAAGTAATTAAGTTAAGTGATATTAAAGCTTTATTTGTTGGAAAACTCGATACGTGGGGAGATAAGAGTTCAGCGATTCCAGCAACGGTACAAACGATAAAATTCCCTCATTATTCAGGTGCAGCAAAAATAACAGTTGGCGAAGATTGGAACGACCTCCTTGCGAAACATGAACCTGCAATGGATAATTTTGCACCAAATTTGGACGACTTATGGACCATCAAATTTACTTCTGGTACTACGGGTACTCCTAAAGGAGTAATGCATGTTCATCGTTCCCCTGTTATGATTATGGAAAATGAAAAAAAGACCAATTGGTTAGGCATTTATGGCATACCAGAAATTCGATGTTTATCTTTCTTACCACTGAATCATGTTGGGGAAAGAATGGGTTTAGAAGTACCAGCCATCACCTTGGGTGGAATGATTTCCTTTGCGGAAAGTTTAGATACTTTTGCCAAAAATTTACAAGATACCCAGCCTACCCTATTTTTTGCTGTACCTCGAATTTGGACAAAATTTTATCTGGGCGTACAAGCTAAAATGCCGCAAAAGCGAATGGATATGCTTTTAAAAATTCCTATCGTTAAAGGGATTATTAAAAAGAAATTGCGAACCGCATTAGGTATGCGGGATGTAAAAGTTGCTGCCACAGGTGCTGCCATTACGCCTGCTTTCATAAAAGATTTTTATAAAAAATTAGATATACATTTAGTAGAAGCCTATGGTATGACAGAAGTCTGCGGCTCTATGACCAATAGCCCTGATCCTAATTCTCCACAAGATTCTGTAGGTAAGGCTATCCCATTTGGCGAAGTAAAAATTGATCCAGAAACGGATGAGATTCTGATGAAAACGCCTTACATGATGAAGGGCTATTATAAAAATCCAGAAAAAACAGCAGAGGTATTAATAGATGGTTGGATGCATAGTGGAGATCGAGGAACAAAAGATAAAGATGGGTATGTACGAGTAATTGGTCGGGTAAAAGATGCGTTCAAAACGTCTAAAGGAAGTTACGTCACTCCTAATCCAATGGAAGAAGTATTGATGGGGAATGACTATATCGAACAGGTTTGTGTGGTAGGTTTAGGAATCCCTCAACCTATTGCTTTGATTAATTTATCTGAGATAGGTATTGCTGCTGATAAAACTGCTGTAGAAGATTCTATTAAAGAAACACTAAACGAGTTAAATAATACAAGAGCCAATTTTGAAAAAATCCATACTGCTGTTGTTCAAGAGGAAGCTTGGTCAGAAGATAAAGGATTAATCACGCCTACTCTAAAGGTTCGTAGGGGTAAAATGGATGATCTTTTTAGGGATCAGTATTTGGGTTGGTATGAGACGGGGAAGGGGGTTATTTGGGACTAGGATTAATAGGATTATTTGATTGGTAGGATGCTGTGTGTGATGTTGACATATTATCTGTGTGTGATGTTGACATATCAAGAGCGTCAACATCACGTACAGCATCCTATCAATCAAATAATCTCATAAATCCTAATCCGTGTGATTGTCATTATCTAAATATCCAAACCCCTTTAATGCAAGCATTCCACTTACAATAGATCCTGAAATTCCAATAAATGTTTGTCCATCCAATATAAGAATTATTCCAGCGAGTAGTCCAATAGATCCAACGATAGCAGGAAACTTATCAATCTTCTTCATATAAATTAGTTTAAATTTAAAGTATACTAAAGCATCAAGAATGCCAACATCACACACAGCATCCTACCAATCAATTAATCCTATAAATCCTAATCCGTGTTTGAATTATCATAGCTTAGAAATTAAAGTATATTAAAGCATCAAGAATGCCAACATCACACACAGCATCCTACCAATCAATTAATCCT
>CAYOBX010000041.1:16195-19771 GCA_964402245.1 uncultured Saprospiraceae bacterium
ATAAATCCTAATCCGTGTTTGAATTATCATAGCTTAGAAATTAAAGTATCCTAAAGAATCAAGAATCCCAACATCAAATACAGCATCCTACCAATCAATTAATCCTATAAATCCTAATCCATAGCAAGCAACAAAGCCACCCAATCCCCACGACCATGCCCAGGTGGAGAGCCAATATTCACAACTCCCCCACCCTGTACTTCTTTCAACAAACCTTTATGTAAACCACCACCTGTTCGAGGATTATACCAAGTAATTGAAAAAGTCTTTTCTTGTGCTGTCAAATCTAAAGTCGTAGTTTGATTATTGGGAATATAGATGCTATACACTTCTCCTGTTTTAGCAAAACAATAACCTTGCTCCGCAGTAATCAAATCATCTTGAGCAGTCATTTCTGTAAATGGAATATGTTCTTGAAAAAAGCGGAGCGCATGTCGAGTATAGTCCCACATACGATCTCTAGATCGCCAATCTTCACAGCCCAAATCATCATTGTGATTTTTATAACCAAAATACCATTCTGCACCAGCACCACCTGCCATCAAATTACCCCACAAGGCTAAATGCCGAACTGTATCTTGATTATTATCTACCCGATCATCTGGATCAACGCCTCTCCAATAAGGACCGATTTCATCCATCGGTAAAACCCATTGTTTGCCAGCAGCAGCAGAAGCAGCTAACCATCTTTTAGTAGTTTCATGAATCGTTGCTCGATCTGCTATTTGTAGAGAAATACCATCCAAAGCATCCAAGCCTAATAAGGGGGTAAATAATTTATCTTGGGTAGCTCTATCAGAATGAGAATGAATGACCAAGTAATTTTTATAAGGGTCATTTGTTTTAATATACTCCACCATTGCCTTTTGTTGTTCCGTGTTTTGACCTACGGGAGCCCAGTGAACAGGGCCATTTTCCTCACCCATATTCCATTTTAGTTTGGGGTGATGGGCAAAGCGAGCAATCAATTCTCGGTAATATAGTTTTCGTTCAAAAGTGGTATTCCCTTCATCTAATAATAGTTCATTTTCTGTTTCTTGTAATACCACATGCAGCATCAATCCCAATTGATCCATATGATCAAAAATAATTTCCCACTGCGCTAATTTACTACAATCAAATCGCAATCGTTCTTGATAATCCGTATAAGGATAGACATCTTTACCATCCCCATTAATATTCATTGTTAGAAAATAAACACTATTCATCCCTTTGGACGCCAAGTAATTTAATGCTCCAATCATCCCTTTTCCCTTACCATCCTGCCATGTAGGATTGCCTTCTTCCCAATCTGTAATATGTGCTGCATACTGGTGCAATTCTTTCTTTTGTGTAGCCTCTCCTGATCTTTCTTCCTTTGTTATAAATCGTTGGGTACCATCAAAATCGGCATAGCCTAAAAAATTCTCTGGGCTATCTGCTCCTCCTTTTAAGAAGAATCTTTTAGAATCTGCATATTGTAAGTATCGTTCTCCAACGTATTTCAATCGCCCTTCATTATCTGGATTTTCCACAACAAGTATACTACCTTTTTTCCCATCAAATGCAATCCTTTCTCCTATAGTTAGATCATCTGATATGGCAATATTCGCTCCTTTTCTAAAAGAAACCTCATAAGTCCATTCTCCCTCCATATCAGGACGAAAGTTCACTCGCCATTTAGTACCTGACACAGCACTAGTTTCCGCAGCATTCCCATCTGCATCATAAAATCCTAGAATCCTAGTCGTTTTTTGAGCATGTTTAAAATCTATGATTAGTCGATAGTTTAGGAATGGGTTGTCTTCGGCTGTTTCGCTAGTTGCTGGGCCATCAAAGGTGAGGCTTAGTTTTTCCCATTTTTTTACGCTTAGGTTATTGGATGTTGTAGTTGGCGTTGGTGCATCTATTATTGGTGAATCTACTACCTGTGTGGTAACGCATGCCGTGAATAGGAAAATGAGAAGTCCTAAGAAAAGGTAGTGGTGGTTTTTCATATTTGTATGTTATTGCGATCTGATTGCTATAAGCAATCTGACCGCTTATCTATTACATCAAAAAAAATTGTATGGTTTTATATCATTAGAGTGTGTAAAAAATAAGGGGAACTTACATAAGTAATAATGAAATGTGATAGAAATAACACATGAAAAATTAAACACATAGGCATAGATAGTATGTCACGTCAAGCTATGTGAACTACTGTGTGTTTAAAATAGCATCTAATTTTGAATCATATTTGTTTTCCCCCCATTCTTTACACGGTCAGATCGTTTTCAAGGATCAGATCGCAATGTCTAATTCTGATACAATTCAATAATTAAAATTCCACTCCTCTCCCCTCCTACTTTATCTATTCTAGCAAAGAATCCCTGTTCCAAAGCAGTTGGTGCCCCTAATTTAATAGTCTCTTTTTGTTTTTTCAAAGCTGCTGACCAAAATAGTAAAGGTTGTAACGATTCCTCTAGATTTCCGATGAAGGTTAATTGAGTCAAGGCCATGTCGACCCAGTTTTCAGAAGTATATTGCTTAGAATTGCCCGGTATGGTAAATTCAAAGATTTGTTTAGGCTTTTCACAACCAGATTGGGTGAGTTCTAATTTAATATCTGCATCAAAAAAGACGGTTTCAGTAGCAGCATGACTACCCGCTTCAAAAGTATGAGAAGAAACTAATGGAGTATTTTTTGAAAAAATGGCTTTAGGTGTACCATATCTACAATTGGCGAAACCAGTAGTATCTGTTGATTCTGGTGAACCGCAGGCTATCAGTAGGAGAAAGAATAGATGGGTCAGATATTTCATTAAAATTTAGTTTTTAGCTTAAAAGAACGGCGATTCATCCGTAATATTATCATAATTATCGAAGGAATTGGTACTTACAAAGAACAAAATCTTACCTTTGTGTCGATTTAATGCTTAACATATTTACCACTTATTCCCCTTTTATCTCCTACAATGATCCAATTTATTTTGATGATTTATAACTAATTGAATATCAAAATTTTAAACAAAAAAATATTCGTTAAATCAAGAGATTATAGAGATTATTAAGAAATAAGGCGTTTTTATATTAAGTAACGACAAAACAATAACTCCACCATTTGGACGGCATCTTTTGCTCTTATTTTCTTTTAAAAAATAAATCCGTAGCCCTGCTATGCATTCATTTTTTAAAGAAAACTAAGGCCAAAATAAGCTCGTCGAAATGACGGTTTTATTATTTCGTCGTTACTAAAAAGAAAATTTACACAAAAGGCAATACATAGAATTTAAACTAATAAAACCCTCCCCAACCCTCCCTAAAAAAGGGAGGGAGGTGTCTTTGATTGAAAATTTCGTTTTGTAGATGCATTCCAAACGAAAATTTTCAATCGTTAAGATGTCTCCCTTTCTTCCTAAAGAAGGGTCAAGGGAGTTAGATAACGACGAGTCCACTCCGAAAAGTAAAAAATTGAATGCAGAGATGCAGAGTTTTTAGATATATAAAAATTTAATTATTAATTTTCTATACATCTCTACTATATGATCTATGTGTTTAATAATAGACTTGTTACTCTTTAAGAAATGCTTCTATGAAATTTGGATTTTTTCGATA
>CAYOBX010000042.1:0-19728 GCA_964402245.1 uncultured Saprospiraceae bacterium
CGTCCATCCTAACCAACTGATTTTCAATAAGCATTTTAATTTAGCCCGTTATTGGTGTTATTACCTATTACTTATCACTCAATTTTTAACGATAATATGCTTGAATTGTTCATCCCTATAATAGAAGGCAAGGATTACTCCAATAACGTTAAATATGACTGTAAAAGTACAATTATATTGTAAAGCTATTTGAATGAAAATTAAAATGTAAATTTGCTTACTAAGAATACATAAAAAGTCAGACTAAAGGAACTTTATCTTTAGATTCGGCAACAAGTATGTTTAATATATTTCTTTAGAGGTAGCGATTTCATCTCATTTTTTTATAAAAAAATGAGATGAAATCGCTACCTCTAAAAAAACAATTCAATGAACGAAAATCTTGATCCTTCTGGAGAACAACAAAGCGGGGAAGAAAAGCTTATTGAAAAAGCTTTAAGACCGAAGTTGCTAAATGATTTTAGTGGACAACCTAAAATTGTGTCCAATTTGAAAATTTTTATTGAAGCAACGAAGCAACGAGGAGAAGCATTAGACCATGTATTATTGCACGGACCTCCAGGATTAGGAAAGACCACCTTATCTCATATTATCTCCAATGAGTTAGAATCTGAATTGAAGATGACTTCAGGGCCTGTTTTGGAAAAACCAAAAGATCTGGCGGGCCTCTTAACCAATTTAGATGAAGGGGATGTTTTATTTATTGATGAGATTCATCGCTTAAATAATGTGGTGGAAGAGTATCTATACTCTGCTATGGAGGACTATCATATAGATATTATGTTAGATAGTGGGCCAAATGCTCGTAGTATTCAGATTACCCTTAATCCATTTACACTTATTGGGGCTACTACCCGTATGGGTTTATTGACCGCTCCTATGCGTGCTAGATTTGGTATCACTTGCCATTTAGATTATTATAATATTCCAACTTTATTAAAAATTGTCAAGCGATCTGCCCGTATACTTGGTGTGCCTATCACAGATGATGGAGCGATGGAAATAGCTAGCCGAAGTAGAGGGACTCCTCGTATTGCCAATGCCTTACTCCGTAGAATGAGAGATTTTGCTCAAATAAAAGGTAATGGAACGATTGATGTTGAAATCGCTCAGTTTGGCTTGGAAGCTTTAAATGTGGATGAAACTGGATTAGATGAAATGGATAATAAAATTCTATCTACTATTATCAATAAATTCAAAGGTGGGCCTGTTGGTTTGACCACTATTGCTACGGCTGTAGGTGAGGAAGCGGGGACTATTGAAGAAGTACATGAACCATTTCTAATAATGGAAGGATTTATTCAACGAACGCCTCGTGGTCGAGAAGCGACCCCTAAAGCGTATAAGCACTTGGGAATTGTGCCTCCTCAACAGGGGTCGTTGTTCTAGAGTTATTGAACGCAGAGATGCAGAGGTGCAGAGTTTTTTTTCTCTGCATCTCCGCACCTCTGCGTTCAATACCTAATTACAGTTCTAGTTTAATGAATCGTATCGTCGTATTTTTCTGACCATGATTACTCACCATCAAGGTATAAATACCTGCCTTATAAGTACTAGCATCTAAAGAGTACTTAATTGTACCAGCAGGTATGGTTACTTGATCGATGATTCTACCTAAATTATTAGTTATCGTCATTTTGGTATCCTTCTCTATTGGTCGAAGGAAATCAATGGTATATTCTTCCTCAATTGGATTAGGATAAACAATTGCCTTGTCTGCTGTTCTAGGTAAATTTCTAAAAATTTCGATCACTTCTGATAAGGTCGTATTTCCAGCTATATCAACATATTGAATTCTAAAATAATTAGATCCCAAGTTTGGTAAAGTAGTTATTAGATTATACCCACCTATAGTCGTTGGACCAATTGCAGTGATAGCCGTACCGAGCACTTCAAATTGAACACCATCTGTAGAATGTTGTATTAAAAAATTACCTTGATGTATTTCATTTTCAGTTACCCACTCTAAAGCGGCTAAGGTTTCCCCTTCCTTCACTCCTTCAAAGTTGGTGAATCGGAATTCTTCTACTTCCGATATAACAATTGATCCACAGTTGTCTTGAGGAATTGCTCCAATTGTTATCTCCTGTGTTGCAGAAGAGCACCATTGATTATCCATTACAAAACAAGTATACGTACCTGGTGCTAATAAAATCGTTTCATTGATTGCTCCTTCCTGATTGTTGCAAACCCACTTCCATAAGGTAGTTCCTCCCATTCCGCTAAATGCTACTTCCACTTTATCACAATCTCCACTTACTATTTCATGCATGAAGCTAAGTGCTGTTGGTTCAGTTACCGTGGTACTTGCAACACCAATACAACCATTCGCATCCATTACTGTTACACTATAGACTCCTGCTAATAAATCAGATACATCCGCAGTTGTTTGCCCATTACTCCATGAATAAACAAAAGGTGCCTTACCATCTATTACCGTAACATTAGCCAAACCAGATGGTTCTCCAGCACATTTTGCATTCACCGTTGATAAAGAAATAAGTACCTCACAACTTGGTGTCACTGGTGTAGTTGGCATCGTTGGGGTCGTCGGCATTGTCGGAGTAGTCGGTGTTGTTGGATTTGGATTCGTTGGTGTTGTTGGTGTATTACAAGGCGTTCGGTTGACTAAAATTTGCATCGAACTACTACATCCATTTCCATCTAATATTTGAACCATGTACATACCTGGTGCTAGATTTGATCGCTTGTATCCAATCACGCCATCTGTCCATTGATAAATAAAAGTAGCAGGTGCTAATTCTATTTGTCCATTATTTTGATCACATGCAGCAGGAACATTTGCTACAATCGTAGCTTCTTCGGCAGCACTATTACCGACGGTAACAGATAAGATCTCCGAACAAGCTGCTTGCCCTGCATAAGTTACTCTTATATTATATTCTCCTGCTGGTAAATTTCTTCTTTCATTATTTGCTGCGCCCATTGTTCCGACTGCTTCCCAATCGAAGGTGTAGCGTTCTATTTGATCTACCATAATCATTATACTTCCATTGCTATTTCCACATTTGGCATTGTTAACCATAATTTGTGTGAATAGCGGTGAAGGACAAGTACAATCACTAGAGACCACAAATAGTTGTCTAGCCGTACATCCTTTTGCGTCCGTAACAGTTACTTCATAATTGCCTGCTGCTAAGTTGCTTAGATTAGTGACTGTAGCACCAGTATTCCAACGGTAAGTATAAGGGGCTGCACCTCCTTCCACGGCGATAGATAAAGTACCATCTGTGGCTTCACAAAGCGCATCCGTTCGTTGCTTCGCACTAATCGTAATTGGAGATACCCCTAATAAACCTTCTGTAAAAATAAACTGGCAACCATTCGCATCTGTAACCGTCATATTGTAAAGCCCCTCACCAACACCGACTAAGTTTTTAGTCGTTGCACCCGTTTGCCATAGATAAGAATAAGGTTGGGTTCCTCCTGTTACTTCAACCATTATTTGTCCATCTGTACCTTCCGCACAAGTAGGATTAATCGTGCTTGACGATCCCTCTAATGGTGCTATATCCGAGAAAGTTTGATTGAAGATTAAGCTACATCCTCTTTGATCGACAACAGTCGCGCTATAGGTACCTGCTGGGATTCCTTCTAAAGAATTAGTGGTATTTCCATTACTCCAACTAAATGTATATGGCTGAACTCCTCCAATAGGATTCAAAGAAATACTACCTACTGTGTTAGCACAACTAGGCGAAACTACTTGAGGATTAAGAACGAAAGCTGCTGGAACATCTAAGGTAATAACCTCCGTTGCTTCGCAGCCAACTGCATCTGTTACAGTTACAGAATAAGTACCAGAAACTAAGTTGTTGACTAATGCTGTTGTTGCCCCAAAATTCCATCTGTAAGTATAAGGACCTGTGCCACCTGTTACGCTTGCATTGATGTCTGCTATTGATTCTGAACAAAATGCTTGTGGAGTCAATAATATATTTATCGCTTTTGGTGCCTCAACAGAAATTTGAGCGGCTGATTGACAACCGTCTATATCTGTTACCACCAAACTATATTCTCCTCTACCAATATTTGTCAAATCTCTAGTGATAGCACCATTACTCCATTGATAAGTATAAGGTGCTCTTCCTCCGCTAATAGTTGCGAATACAACTCCATTGCTATTATCAGAACAGGTTGGTAATTGTTTACTTAATTGTATTTCTATTGCTCCACCATTGCTAATCATTGCATTGGTTGTGTTCGTACAGTTGTTAGCATCTGTAACTGTTACTGTATAAGCACCTGAAGGTACGGCTAATAAATCTTGACTTGTAGCCCCTGTATTCCAAGCATAAGTATAAGGCCCAGTGCCACCTTGTGCATGTAAATCTATTACGCCTTTCTCTCCACATCCTCCATTGGTTTGGTTAATCGTTAGCATAATGCTTTCTGGTGCCCACACCATGATATCTTCTTGCGCTTGACAGCCATTCGCATCTGTTGCTGTAACCGTGTACATACCTGCTGTAATATTGCTCAAGGTAGTCCCCATACTGCCATTGCTCCATTCATACCGAATGGTTTCTCGACCACCTCTTCCTATAACAACCAAGTTGCCATCAGTACCTCCAGAACAGGATGGAGAGGTATTTTGTAAAACTTCTATTTTGAAATTAAGGCAAATACAGTTTTCTGGTTCTTCGATCGTAATTTCTGTACTCCCTATACAACCATTATCATCTGTATAATTGACCTTGTATGTGCCTGCTGCTAAATCAGAACGCTCCGCCCCTGCAACACCATCACTCCATACATATACGAAATTTGCTGGTGCTAATGACACAAAACCATCTGCTTTACCACAGCTTGCTTTTCTACTATCGGCTACGCTAATAGTAGCCGTTTCCATTGTTCCTATATTAATGTTATAGGTCTCTTTACAATCTGCTGCCCCTTTATAAGTAACAACTATATTATAGGTTCCTTCTGGTAAATTAGTTCTTGCATTTCCTAATAAATTTGGAACGCCTAAATTTGGAACGAAATCAAATTCATAGTATCGAGCATCTGCTGTCAGATTGAATAAGATCATTCCTCCAGCTGATCCATCGCATGCTGCATGAACGACCATTTGGCCATCTGATAATTCACCAGGACAAACACAATCTCGAATTAAAGAAATAGTTTGAGTCGCTGTTTCTTTATTACCACAATTATCAATAGCCGTCCAAGTTCGAATCAAGTCATAGCCACAAGCCGTTTCTTCTGTTTGTGTTTGCTCGAATTGAATAAATATATTTTCATCACAATTATCTGTCGCACCAATACTAGTCGGAACAGGTGGGATGGCTTGTCCTTCTGAAAGATTGACGGTTGCATCCACTGGTATATTATTCAACATTGGAGCTTTAGTATCGACTACTGTAATGGTTATAATATATTCCATTTCATTGCCACAGTTATCAATAGCTTTCCAACCACAGGTCATTTCTGTTAAGTAGCCTTCTACTAGACAATTGCCTTCTTTTCTTATTAAGTCAACAAATTCTATTGTTAAATCTGTATCACAATTATCTGTAGCGATAATATCATTTTCATCAAATTCTGGAAACTCATCACAATCAAATATAATACTGCCACCATTTGGAATCCCTGCTAATAAAGGATTCGATAAGGTAATGACTGGCGCTTCTTCATCTGTAACGGTAATTGTTTGTTGCTTTCTAGTGATATTACCACATTTATCTTCTGCGATCCAAGTCCGTACAATTGAAGAACCACATAAGGTTGGTTCGATTCTTTCATCAAAAGCTATTTCTACGTTTGGATCACAATTATCAACCGCTTTAATGGTTGTAGGACGATCAGGTGGGTTGTTACAAGAAACCGTAATATCTGGCGGCACATTAAAAATTAATGGGGCTGCTAAATCAATTATCCCCACATCCACATCACTAACAATTTCACCACTTTCCACTTCAAATGTGGCTACAATACCCGTACTTGGGTTGGCATCACTGTCTATCAGATCATTATCTCCAATATTCTGTGGAGAGAATTCTACACCTGTCAAGTCATCAGGAATCACAAACATGACTTGGTAAGTACCTGGTCTGTCAATATTAAATTGATACGTTCCATCTTGATTCGACTGCGTTTGTTGATTAACCGCATCGCCCAATAAAGTCGTACCCGATAACATTATTACGATCCCCCCTTGACCTGTTTCTCCTGCATCCAAGATTCCATTTTTATTACAATCTTTGAATACCATATTTCCTATCACCACAGGCTCTGCTGGTTGGAATAAACCTGCGTCTATATCTCCTCCCTCAGCAGCGACAAATGTGAAAATATCAGAACGATTAGTGCTAGGATTTATATCAGAATCCATATCATCATCCCCTTGATTAGCAGGAGAATTCATAAAGTCATCTATACCTGCTGAATTGGTTGCTGGGTCAATTAATACTTGATAAGCACCAGATATTAAGTCTGTAAAAAAATAATTCCCATTGGCATCTGATGTAGTCGTACCAATTGTTGTTCCTTCTGAATCTAATAAGACAACGGTTACTCCCTCAATTCCTACTTCGCCTGGTTCTTGCATCCCATCTGCATCTATATCGTTGAAGATGGTTCCCATTAATTCTCCTTTTAACTGGACAAACCCTGCGTCTATATCTGCCCCTATATTAGGATCAAATTGAAAACAATCAGAGGTATTTGTTATTGGATCAATATCAGAATCCATCATATCATCTCCTCTATTTTCTGGAGAAGTTTGAAAGTCTAATATATTATCAGTATTAGTATCTACATCAAAAACCACTTGATAACTTCCCCTTATTTGATCCTCAAAAGCGTAATTACCATTTTGATTGGTTGTGGTAGTCGCTAGTACTGTACCATTACAATCCAATAAACGAACGGTCACTCCAGCAATCGGACCTTCCCCTGGTTCTTGCATGCCATCTCCATCTAGGTCATTAAATACGGTTCCCATAACGATACCTGTCGGCTGTGTAAATCCTGCATTCACTTCAGAGCCTATTGTAGGATCGAATGCAATACAATCGGAAGTATTGTTTGTAGGATCAATATCAGAATCTCCATCCTCTGGAGATGTTTCAAAATCAGGTATTCCTTGGCTATTAGTATTTGGATTAAAAAATACTTGAAAATTTCCTTTAAAAATATCGTCAAAAGAATAGCTTCCATCAGGATTAGAGGTAGTCGTTGCCACTACCACCCCATTACAATCTTGTAATTCTACAGTTACTCCTCCAATTTCTGGTTCGTTCGGATCTTGTATACCATCTCCATTTAAATCATTGAAGACAATGCCAACAAGACTTCCGCTTGGTTGAAAAAAACCTGCATCTATATCCAATCCTTTATCGGGATCAAATGCTACACAATCTGATGCATTAGTTGCTGGATCTATATCTGAATCATTTCCTCTTGGAGAAGTTGTTAAGTCATCAATCCCATCTGTATTTGTGCTTGGATTAAAAACTACTGTATAATCTCCTAATAGGACATCCCCAAAAGAATAACTTCCGTCTGGATTAGAAACCGTCGTGGCTATCGTCAAGCCATTACAATCTTGTAAGGCTACAGTGATACCTCCAAAGAATGACTCGTTGGCATCTAATATTCCATCTTGGTTAATATCATTAAACACAATACCCATCAAAGTACCTGTTGGTCGAAAAAAGCCTGCATCAATTTCTAACCCTTGTTCAGGGTTGAAAGAGACACAGTCTGATGCATTAGTAATTATATCTATATCAGAATCTAACTGATCATCTCCTCCTTCTCCTTTCGGGGAAGTGGAAAAATCAGTAATGCTATTTGTATTCGTTATTGGGTTAAAAACAATCGTGTAGCTATCAGATAATATTCCAGAAAAAGAATAATTTCCATTATTATCTGTTGTCATACTAGCGATAGTTATTCCATTGCAGTCTTGTAATTCTACGGTTACTCCTGGTATTCCTAATTCAGCTGCATCTTGAATACCATCTTGGTTTTCATCAAAAAAAGCAATTCCATTTATACTTCCAGACGGTGGTATAAAACCTGCACTTATGCTATTATTACTATTAGGTTCTATGCTAATACATTCTGTACTATTGTCGGCACCGACATCAGAATCAACACTATCATCATTTCCTACATCTTGCTCTGTTGTCATAAATTCATTACCATTCGTATCCAACGGGGAATCAAAAACTATCCTATAATCTCCAGAACTTATGTCCGTAAATGAATAATTACCAAATTCATCCGTGATAGTAGTTGCTACTATATTCCCATCACAATCCACTAAACTTACAAGCAAATTTGTGATAAGCCTCTCTTCTGAATCTTGAATACCATCTCCATCGGTATCCTCAAAGGCAGACCCAGTTATAGTAGCTTTTGGTTCATTAAAACCTGCATCAATTACTACTGGATTGTCCATTAGATCAAGACAGTCGGAAAGAAATTGGTCATCTACATCAGAATCCACCGTATCATCTCCACCTACATCTTTTGGTGAAGCTTCATAAAAATCTATTCCATTGTCATTACCAACTTGATCAAATTGTACTTGGTAATTACCAAATTCTAAATTATCAAAAACATAATTTCCTTTATCATCGGTCAGTGTTCTTGCTATTTCATTTCCTGCGCAATCTGATAATATAACTGTGATCCCTGCTATAGGTAAATCTGTGTCAGCTCTCGTGCCATCTGCATTTATGTCTTCAAAAGCAGTACCTGAGATAGTAGTTTTTGGAACTACAAAACCAGCGTCTATTTCCACAGGATCTAAAAATACTGAGACACATTCAGAAGTAAAAGAAGCATCTATATCAGAATCAATGGTTTCATCTGTTCCTTCCCCTTGAGGAGAGGCAATATAATTATCAATCCCATTATCATTTTCACTTGGATCAAACCGAACTTGATAGTCTCCTTGATCTAAATCTCCAAAAGAATAATTACCATTTTGATCGGTTGTTACAGTAGCTATGACAACATCATTACAATCTAACAAAGTAACTGTAATTCCGCCAATGGCAGGTTCATTTGGATCTTGAATACCATCCCCATTAGAGTCATCAAATGCGACTCCATTAATCACTCCACTAGGACTGAATACTCCTGCATCAAAGTCTTTATCGCCGTCTGTTGGATCAAAACTAAAAGTACTCGTCTGCCCAGTGTTTGGATCAAAATCATTATCTATAGAATCATCACCAGCATCTAAGGCTGTAAGTTCTACATCTAAAATTCCACCATCTGCATTTGTTTGTAGGTCGATCTCTATATAATAGTCTCCTTCCAAAACATCTTGAAAAATATAGTTTCCATTACTATCCGTTTCGGTAGTAGCTACTTCCGTACCATCCGCATTAAATAGAGTAATAATAATTCCTTCAATGTATGGTTCTCCAGAATCTTGTAAACCATTTTGGTTTAAGTCATCAAAAACTTGTCCTGTAATATTTGCTCCAACAGGTGGTGGAATTTCAAAAAATCCTGCATCATTCGAATGAGATACGGAACCTGGTCCGCCTGTTGAAATTGGAATAAATAAGGCATTAGTGATTCCTATAATATTTCCTGTCTCTACATCAGAATCATTTAGACTATTATTAGGACTCATCCCAATATTCCTAGCAGTAGGTGTATAAATGTCTAATAAAGTTAAAGGCGTTTGTGTTTGAGCAGCCGAACCAAATACCGCAAAATATTCCTCATTGGGTCGAATGATTTCATCACTAAAATAATACCCTCCATTCTCATCAGAAATAGTAGTTTCTATCTCTGTTCCGTCAGTTGTATATAGTGTTACTGTAATATCGGATAAGATCATTTCACATGGATCTTGTATTCCATTAGTATTCGCATCTATCCAAATTCTTCCTCCTAATTCAATAGGAGCTAAACTACATAAAGTAGCTAGATCTCCAAGTCCATTAGCTTTAGAAAAAGTAGAAATATCATCTGCTCCTGAACGGAAAATTACATAGCCTGGATCTCTTACGTCTCCTGTTGATAAATCCCAATAATTCACTCCTCCAGAATTAACGAACGTACCAAATGGATCTAAAGAGGTACCAATTACTTTATTAGTTCCTTTGATTAGGGCAACTCCTCCTTGTGCGGTTTCACTATGTGGACGAGGAATATTTGGCGCAATTTCAAAAACATCAAAGGAGAAAAATTCTCCACCACCTATGCCTTCCCCGTTATCCGCACCAACAGTCGTATTAGGTCCAGCTGTCCCATTATTTTCTATCGTAAATGTACCATCAGCATTAGAAGTAGCTTTCATTATATCTCCTCCAGTGAAGGCACTATATACATCTACCTGTCCAGTAAGGTCAAAGTTCAAATAGCCTAATTGATTACCTATCCGATCCATAAATCCAATAACCATATCTCCGTTAGCATCGAATTCTATATCGGATAAAATTGGTGTTGGGTGAACTACTATGTTAACTACACCAGATACAAAACAAGCTTCTGGAATATCCGAAGACCAAGGAAACCATCCTCTATCATCGTTACAACTTCTAGATGCTAAACCTTTCTGAAAATCTAAACTAAAATTTAATACTTCTGTAAAAGTAGTGCCATCCAAACGATAAACAACTGCCTGTAGATCTGACTTTAGACCACTAGCTTCTGCATCACAAACTCCTCCTACATAAATTTTCTCATTATATATTTGTATACCAAATGGTCTAAATTCTCCTCCATTACATCCTGGATCAGGAATCACAAAACTCTGTAAATCATCAGCACTTGGATTGCCTGAACTAATATCTACCTTATGTAGCATTTTATCAGATAAGCCAATAATATATAAGGTATTACCATCTGCAGAAGAGGTTAAGCCTCCTATTCCTTTTTTTCCAATATCGTCATAAGCCATTGGATCATTGGATGGTAAATTAATATCTGCTTTTAAGCCTCTATCTTCATTGCTTTGGTAAGTACCTATATTAGCTCCTAAATCATTTAAATCAAAAAATGGATTTACCGTTGAGTCTGTTCCATCAAAATCTAACTTATAGATACCACCTAATCCCAATGATCCTAATCCGACATGTCGCTTTAGGAATGCAGAAGTATAAATTTCATTAGTTACTTTATTATAAGTAAGTCCCCAAGTAGAACCTATTTCTCTAGTAGACGCTATGTAATTAGGGGTTGGAGTTGTTCCTTCAAAGCTAGTATTAAAACATACTAAAGCACCCTCCTCCCCAGCATTGGCTGCTATTGGATCCCCATTAATATAGCATGGAACGATCAACTTAGGATCTTCTTCGCAATAATCATCTGGATTAGCTAAACCTATACTGACATCACAACTTGGACTAGTGATGAATTGAACAGTAGTTCGTGATTGAGTAGCATTAAATCCAGATTGTATATAAAATAATTCATCTGGGGCAGTAAATTCAATTCGATATTCTTGCCCATCCACTAAATCAGAAAAAAAGTAGTCGCCATTTTCATCCGTAACGGTAGTCGCCACTAATTCACTTTCTCCTGATAAACCACAAGTAAATAAATTGACTTCAATCCCATTAATTCTTTTGCCTACCTGATCATCTAGACCATTATAGTTAAAATCTTGGAAGGCATGGCCACCGATTACTCCTGCTCCTCCAGGGCAAGGCATTAATAATTCAGCAGTAGAAAATGAAAAAGCACCTATCTCTTTTGGAAGGAATATATCTGTTGCTGTAGCAGTGTTGATATTAAATAATACCATTACAAGCAAAAAAAGCCTTACAAAAGGCATTGGTAGGTGTATAATTTTCTTAGAGTCATTGTGCTTATTGCAATAGACTCTTTCTGCGATTGACTGTCTCATAGTAGGCTAGAAGTTTCTAACACAAGTTGGTCCAGTCAATTAGCAATTGGTAATCAGATATTAGGTCATCGTTTTTTACCAATCACTAACCGTACTAGACGTTTGTGTGTGTTTTTTGTGGGGGGAACAAGTATTGGGAGGACTTGAAATCGCTCCTAATCCAGAAGCAAATATGGTATGGGGGAAGAATACCGATCTTAAAACTATTCTGGTAGAAGAATAGTTGACTACAATGTTTGTAGTAAATTAATATATAGGTGTGAGGATATATAATACTGACTATTTTTCAATAAATATATCGCAGTCTAAGATGTGAGTGTTTTTGATTGTGACAAAACTAATTCTATTATATGGAAATTAAAAATTTGTACTGTGTTTTGGGCTATAAATGTGTGACAAGATAGAATGCTTTAAACTATATTAAATATTTATCTTATAAATGCCTAAAACAAACAGTAATTTAATTGTTATAAACTACTTTTTACTAAAGAAATGATGACATTTTTACGGAGAGCCTAAATCGCTTATTTTATAGAAATTGTGGATATTTTTAACAAATTTATCGAAATTTATAATAGACTTGTTACCCTTTTAGAACAGAGAGCAGAGAAGCGAAAATAGAGACACAATTCGTTTAAAAAACTACGATAATTCATTATTTGTAAATGAAATCTATCTATAGTCGAAACAGGATAAATTACCGAAAATAAAACTTCCCAAGTCTCGAAGACTTTGTAAGTTCGATCCCGACAGACTTACAAAATCTTCAAGATTTGGGAAGTCTAATTCAAAAATAAATTTGGCAATCTATCCTGTCCGTAGTATAATATTCTCTGTTCTCGCTTCTCTATTCTGCAAGTTGTATGATTTCAAACTAAAACATATTATTCAGATTATAACTATGAAGATTTGGAGTACTTTTTGTAAATCTAAGAAAACCAATTATAGCTATAATTTGACCATAAATAAACCATTCTTAGAATAAAAAATATGATTTTCTTTATTATATTTGAGTTTGTAGATCGTTTGGTTTGATACAAGAAAGAAGACTTAAAAGATTTTTTAATCTTTAAAATTAAGATTTTAGCTTTAAAAAAATATATACTTTTTTACTTATCAGCATACTATAAATATTTGATAATCAACAAGCTAAAAACTTCTTCTTTCTCTTATCATCTTTACTTGTAAAGTAGGTTACTTAAAACTATAATACCGTCCAAACAATATTCCTCTTTTAGGGAGACTACAAACACCCATGAACGGAACGTTTAAAAAATGAATTCCGTGCAATCGAACGAAAAGAAATTAACAAAGAGGCGATCAGAACTCTTTGGTACGCTTAGCTTTATAGCAATTTGCTTATTAGGAATAGCCTTCTTGCCCTATTTTTCTAGTACCAGTGGAAAATATGCTACTGCATCTATGCTTCCTTCTTACGAAAAGCAAAAGATACAGAGCCTTCCAGTTACCGTCCCTACCCTTAAGTATGGGTTCGCTTTAGATACCTTCCATGTAACCGTAGATACTATTGCGGATAATCAATTCCTTTCTGAAATATTATTACCTCATAAGGTTAAATATGCAGATATAGATCAGCTAGCGAGAAATGTCAAAGATACCTTTGCTGTTACTAAGCTGCGAGCATTCAAACCCTATACTATTCTATCAAAAGATACGAGTCAGAGTGCAGACTACTTTATTTATGAGCCTGATGTGTACAGCTATGTTATATATGATTTGAAGAAATTAGAAGCTAGAGTACATCAAAGAGAAGTCACTAGTGTCAGAAAAGAGTCTGCTGGAATTATTGAGTCTAACCTATGGAATGCCATGGTAGATAACGGCTTGAGTATAGAGTTAATAGACCGAATGGAAGGGATTTTCCAATGGTCCTTAGATTTTCACCACATACAACCCGGTGATCGTTTTAAAGTAATGTATGACGAACAATTAATAGATGGAAAAACCGTAGGCGTGGGTAAGATTCATGGTGGGTATTTTAAAAATTATGATAATGAGTACTATGGCATCTATCATGAGAATGGCAAGTTTCAAGGATATTATGATGAAAATGCTGCTCCAATGAAAAGTCCATTCCTAAAAGCACCTATCAAATTCTCCCAATTTAGAATTTCCTCTAGCTATAACTTACGCCGTTTTCATCCTGTTTTAAAGCGTACTCGTCCTCATTATGGAACGGATTATGCTGCAGCCTATGGTACGCCTATCGTAGCAGTAGCTAATGGTGTAGTTACGCATGCAGCCTATGGAAAAGGAAATGGTCGATATGTAAAAATCAAACATGATAAGGTCTATCAGACCCAATATCTACATATGCAAAAATTTGGTAAAGGTATTCGATCTGGTGTGCATGTAAAACAAGGACAGATCATAGGATATGTTGGTTCTACTGGATTAGCAACAGGCCCACATGTATGCTTTAGATTTTGGAAAAATGGCAAACAAGTAAACCATAGACGCCTAAAGTTACCTAATCCAGAACCTATGCCTGAAAATCAGAAACCATTATTCTATCCTGTAAGAGATCAAGTGGTTAAGCAATTGCAAGGTATTGCTTATCCAGAGGTGATAGATACTATAGAGACAGATGATAGTGGGGAGGAAATTTCGGAATTGATTACGGAGTAGTTTTTTTAATGATGAATGATGAATACGTGACATATTCATCATTTCTCATTCATCATTAAATTTAAAGCTTCTCAGGCAGTAAAAATGCTGGTTGCCCTTCTATATTTTCCATCTTATTTTTCGCTTTCATAGCGCGATAGGCTTTCCAAAAATCAGGGATACTTCGTCCTGATAAATCACTAGGTGCGTTTGTTAAAACACAAATTCCTACTTTATCCTTCCGATTAAAAGAAATTTCAGATTTATATCCGTTCACATAGCCTCCATGATAGATTAAAATATCATCATCTGTTGTCACTACCCTATGTCCTAGTCCATAATACGATTCTTCTACAAAAGGCCAGCGTTTAAAGTATTTTCTTTTATTTCGAGTATTCACAAGGGGTTCAAATAGATGGTCTAAAGTTTCCTCTGATAATAAATCTGGTCTGTTTCCTAAAACCAATTGTAAATAGGTACTCATATCTGAAATACTAGCATTTATTCCTCCTGCGGGAATGGCATTGTAATATTTCTTGCTGATACTTCTCCTGTTCCAATAGTTGCCTCCTCCTGCATGTGGAAAAGAATAGTTATTACTTTCAACCAATCCCTCATAACTAGCGGAAGCATTCGCCATTCCTAAAGGTTGGAATAGTTCCATCGCTAATAGATCCGTGATATGATGTCCAGTAGCAACCTCCATGACCTCTCCGATTAGGCTAAATACGGCGTTTTGATAAGCATATATTTCTCCTTCCTTAGCTATTAAATCTACTGTTTTGAAATGCTTATTAATAAATGCTAAATCATGGCCTCGCTCTACCATATTGGTATAAGCATGATAGGGTAAACCAGTGGTATGAGATAATAGGTGCTTTAGATTGATTTTAGTCGTTTGTTCTATATCTTTTAATTCAAATTCTGGTAGGTAATCTACTACTTTAGCATTCCAATCCAAGATACCCTTTTCTACCATTACGCCTGTTAAAGTAGCTGCCACCCCTTTAGATAAAGAACCTAAACGAAAAACCGTATTGATATCAACAGGTTCTTGGGTTTTATTATTTTTTACACCAAAACCATTTAAATAATATACTTGATTTTCCTTGACTATAACAATTGCTGCTCCAGGTGTATTAGAAGCATTCATTACTGCTTGAAAATGTTCTATGTATTCTTGGGTTAGGGAAGCAAAATCTGGATCTAATGCAGGTGGACTAAAAAATGATAATTCTTCCTTATCCTCTTTTACCTCAGAAGGGTCCATATAGGAGAACCCTGCCCAAAATAAAAATAATAGGAATCCAGTTAAAAATATACTCTTCATTGCAGTGTGGATTGTGTCAAGTGTTTGGCTAGGAGTCGTTAACTCCGCAATATACAACTATGTAAAAATCAGACCAAATAATAAAAATATTATTTTGTTTTATTAAGAAAACTTCCATTTTCGAAATACTTCCCATAGAACTATCCCTATGCAAACAGAGATATTAAAGGAATGTTTAGTCCCATACTGTGGTACTTCTATACATTCGTTGATAATACCCATTACCTCTTCGCTGACTCCTCTTACTTCATTGCCAAATATCAGCGCGACCTTAGCATCCATTGGTAATTGAAAATCCTGTAGCGAGGTACTATCTGCTGCTTGCTCCACTGCTGCTAAGTAATACCCTTCTTTTTTTAGGTGTTCCACTGCTTCATAAGTAGTGGGCTTATATTCCCATTCCATAGAGCTGGTTGCTCCTATAGCGGTTTTTAATATCTCTCTATGTGGAGGTTGAGCAGTAATACCGCAAAGATATATTTTCTCTATTGCAAAACCATCAGCTGTGCGGAAAGCAGAGCCTACATTTAATCCAGATCGAACATTATCCAACACCAATACGATAGGCGATTTTTCTGTTTCTTTAAAAGCTTCTACCGTTAAGCGATTTAGTTCTTGTAACTTTAGTTTACGCATGAGACAAAAATAGAAAAATGAATTAATTAAAATTAAAATGTAAATTAAAATTAAAAAATACCTTGACAATCAGTAGTTTGTAATTTTGTAGCTAAACACTTTCGTTTTTTCGGGGTCGTTTTCTACAACCCGAAAGATAACTTATTGGTAATCAATTCTTTAAATAACGGGAGCGTTTTCTACTTACACTACTGGACTTTTTATTAGAATAGAGAGCAGAGAAGAGAGCGTAGAGACATATTTGCATCGCAAAACAGGACGAAAAACTTACATAAAATATGGGCGCAACGCCAAAAGCATTATCTACTTACAGATGGTATGTACTATTTATGATTACACTGGTCACTACCTTTTCTTATCTTGATCGCCAGCTAATTGTTATTTTACAAGAATCAATCAAAGCAGAGATGGGGCTATCAGATACCCAACTAGGCTTAGTGACGGGTTTAGCATTTGCCTTATCTTTTACGGTATTTGGGATTCCAGTTGCACATTTAGCAGATAGATACAATCGAAAAAATATTATAGGGGTTGCCTTGGCCGTATGGAGTAGTATTACGGCGTTTACAGGCTTTGCTAATAATTTCTGGCAGCTATTTTTAGCTCGATTTGGCGTTGGTTTGGGAGAAACAGGATCTGCCCCTCCCGCTTTGTCTATCCTACCTGATTATTTTCCAAAGCATGAGCGAGGACGAGCATTTGCCATACGCAGCATGGGGGTTTATTTTGGATTGCTACTTGGATTCTTAATTGGAGGCTTTTTAGAGGAAGCCTATGGGTGGCGTACTGCTTTTTGGGTAGTTGGATTGCCAGGGATTCTCTTATCTATTGTATTCTATTATACAGTAAAAGAGCCTAAAAGAGGGATACTAGATGGTCAATACGATAACAACCAAGAAAAAGCAAGCCTAAAAGAGGCTATAAAAGCCGTACTAAAAAAGAAGACTTTGATCTATATGATGTTAGGCAGCGGTCTGCATGCACTAGTAGGCACTTCTTATGCTACTTGGATGCCTCCATTTTTTTCTAGAATTCATGGAATGGGTACTGCAGAGATAGGTTTATGGCTAGCTTTTGCCATTGGGGTCTGTGGGGCATTTGGCACTTTTCTAGGAGGGTATCTAGGTGACCAATTGGGCAAAAAAGATATACGATGGTATTTGTGGCTATCGGCTATATCATTTGCACTGAGTTTTCCTTTCGCTATAGGAGTATTATTTAGCGAGCACAAAATAACTGCCTTACTGTCTTATCTGATGCCTAATATATTGTATGCTTTCTATATAGGACCTTGTTATACGATTCTTCAAGATTTGGTAGAAGTTAGAATGCGTGCTACTGCTAATGCTATATTTATTACTTTTATTTCTCTATGTGGCGTTGGCACAGGTCCATTTCTTACAGGATTCATAAGTGATTGGCTGGCACCTACTTATGGAGTAGATTCCCTCCGCTGGGCTTTGCTTATAATTGGTAGTTTGGAATGGGTAGCGATCATATGCTTAATTTTAGCTTCTAGAAGTTTAAATAAGGATATAATTAGTCCAAAATAGCCCTATTTATAAAGCTAGCTTCTAGTGTTCGGCAAGCAGTAGCTGTATATAGTTTTTTAGAGGGCGCAATTTTGCAAGGTTTTTTATAAAAAATCCTTGCAAAATTGCGCCCTCTAAAGAAATACACTAACCATACTTGTTGCCGAGTATCAAGATAATGGATCATAACCTAACAGCTATGGTTTTCGCCCTATTGTTATTAGGTAATTCTTAACGTATAACAAATGTGACACTAGTACCTCCTCTTAGTCCAAATAATAAGCGATTTTATAGATAAAACCGTATACTTGTATATATATGAGTTATTTTGGAATATCTTTAATTCCTAAAACAATAGGAAAGAAGGGATTTTCTAAAAAAAATTTCGATCGTACGCTTTTCAGAATAGAGAAGTGAGAGCAGAGATAAATTTCGTTTGAAAACAATGAAAGCTCATTGAATGTAAACGAAAGCAGTCTCTACTCTCTCTTCTCTGCTCTCTCCTCTAATAAAAAACTAGAAACTTCAAAACTTCAAATTTTAAGAATGGGACGTTTAATACAACTTCTAATAATGTTTGGGCCAGCTATCATGCGGGCCTATAATCAATATCAAAGAACCCAATCCAGAAATAGTCGGCAACAGCCTAGGAATCGGGGAGGTTATGGTCAACAACCAGGTGGTTTTGGTCAGCCAGGTGGGCATCAAGCACCTAGACAGCGACGACCACCTAAGCCAGACAATTCTTTGCACAAAAAAAGTGGTATAGCAAAATATAAAGAATATGACTATAAAGGAGCAATTGTAGATTTTTCTAAAGCTTTGGAAATTGATCCTTCCGATTCTAATGCACATTTCAATATTGCTTGTGCCTACTCTTTGATGGAAGATAAAGCCAATGCTTTTGTTCATTTAGATCAAGCGGTTGCCAATGGGTTTAAAGATATATATAGAATAGAGGACCATGACGGTTTAGCTTGGTTACGGGTCCAAAAAGGGTTTGATAAATTTAAAAAGAATGGCTTTAGATTGATTAAATAAGGTTGAAAAATGATGAATGATGAATGAGAAATACAAGATGTGATTTATCATTCGTCATTTAAAAACTGTGACGTGCTAATCTTTTAATAGTCAAAAAATAGTATTTCTAACCTGTGTAGGTACCTCTTACAACTTAAGAGTATTTGCAATAAAATTAAAAATCATAAACAATGGGTAGATTATTTCGACTCTTGATCACTTTTGGACCAATGTTATATAGCATGTATAAGAAATTTGCAGGTGGCCGACAATCTAACAACAACCTTCCTCAACAGCAGCAGCCTCAAGACTATGGTCAGCAGCAACGACCTACAAGGGAGGGTACGCAACAAGCTGATGGAAAATGGAAATTTGATGAAGGAGAAAATCCTTTAGGATAGTTTAGGGATGGGTTCTAAAGAAAAAAATCTTCTCTTAATCGTTTATTTCTACCCCATCCTTTATATGAAAATTGAAGCTGTTTAAATTGCTTCAATTAAAAAAATAGGGTGATTGTAAAAATCACCCTATTTTTTTTTGCTTAAAATTATCGTTCTTTGACAAATCCCGTGGTCAATGAAAAAGAAGAAGCAAAAGCGACCGTAGAAAGCGTTGATTTTTCTTTTTCATTGACCTCTTTTCACGGGATTTGTCAAAAAACCAATTAGTGAATTCGTGGTTTTCCTACAATTGTTGCTGAAAGTCTTGAAGAGACTATATCTTTCATTCACCGC
>CAYOBX010000043.1:0-19665 GCA_964402245.1 uncultured Saprospiraceae bacterium
CATAATTTTCAGCGAATTCCATTTTATAAGAAAGTCTTCTTTGACAAATCTTCATTGCTTTTTACACTTACCTATAGTACTTTTGTGGGCTATCATTTTTTTGATATTTCCAAAATGCATTAGAAAATAAAAAGTATCAGTATTGATTGAATTTGATCGTTTTGAATTGGAGAATGGTTTACGTGTTATTGTTCATGAGGACCATAGTACACCGATGGTGGCTGTAAATATATTATATGATGTAGGATCAAGAGATGAATCCCCTGATAAAACAGGCTTTGCCCATTTATTTGAGCATTTGATGTTTGGAGGCTCGGCAAATATCCCAAATTTTGATGTACCTATTCAGATGGCAGGAGGAGAAAATAATGCTTTTACTAACAATGATATTACAAATTTTTATACCACGCTTCCTTCAGCAAATATAGAAACTGCATTTTGGCTGGAATCAGATAGAATGATGAGTCTCAATTTTAGTAAAGATAGTTTAGAGGTACAACGAAAGGTCGTACTAGAAGAATTTAAAGAGACTTGTTTGAACCAGCCTTATGGAGATGCTTGGCACCATATTGCAAATACTGCCTATAAGAAGCATCCTTATCAGTGGCCCACCATTGGAAAAATTCCTAAACATGTAGAAGATGCTACCTTAGAAGATGTCAAAGATTTTTTTTTTAAATACTATCGTCCGAATAATGCTATCCTTACAATTTCAGGTAACGTGACCCTATCACAAATTAAAGACTTAGGAAATAAGTGGTTCGGACCTATTCCTAGTGGAAAAATTAATCAACGAAAATTACCTAGAGAACCTATACAGCGTAAGTTTAAAGAACTAACAAGAACTGCTAAAGTGCCTCTTAATGCTTTATATTTAGCATTTCATATAGTAGGTCGAAAACATCAAGATCACTATACAACAGATTTAATTTCTGATATTTTGAGTAATGGTTCTTCGTCTCGCCTTTATAGAAGATTACTAAAAGAGCAGCGATTATTTAGCTCTATTGATGCCTATATTACTGGAAATGTAGATCCCGGTTTGCTGATTATTGAGGGTAAGCCAGCAGAAGGTGTTTCATTGGAAACAGCAGAAGCAGCAATATGGAAAGAACTACGACAACTTAGAAGAACTCCCTTGCCAGAAAAAGAATTATTAAAATATAAACATAAGGTGGAAAGTTCCTTAGCCTTTTCAGAGGTAAATATTTTGAACAAAGCGATTAATTTAGCTTTTTTTGAATTGTTAGGAGATGCGAATTTAGTAAATGAAGAAGGTAGGTTTTATGCTGAAGTTACTACGGAGGATATTCAGCGAGTAGCCAAGAAAATATTCAAGAAATCGAATTGTTCGAAAATAAGCTATATAGCGGAAAAAGAGTCTTAGTAACGACGAAAAAATAACTCCTTCATTTGGACGGCTTCTTTTGCCCCTATTTTCCTTGAAGTTGTTTAAAAATGTATAACCGATTTATTTGCAAGTCATTGATCGCTAAGAGCTTTATTCTACTCAATTTAGTATTTATAAAATAAAATGCAACTAGATCATGGCTCAAAAATTTACTCATCTAGATAAATCAGGAAATCCATCAATGGTGGATGTAGGAGAGAAAAAAATAACGAAACGAATTGCTAAAGCGAGAAGCATCATTATAGTAGATGAAATGATTCTAGCTCAGCTATCAGATAATGATATACAAACCAAAAAAGGACCAGTATTTCAGACGGCTATTCTAGCAGGGGTTATGGGGGCAAAAAAAACAAGTGATTTGATTCCATTATGCCATCCATTAGGTTTAGATAACTGTCAAGTTAATATCCATATAAATTCCGCTAATGAAATAGTAGTGGATTGTACGGCTAGTTTGACAGCTAAAACAGGCGTAGAAATGGAAGCTTTAACAGGAGCGAGTATTGCGGCTTTGACTATCTACGATATGTGCAAAGCTTTTTCCCATAACATTATAATTAAGGAAACTAAGCTAATGGAAAAGACAGGCGGTAAGAGTGATTTTAAGCGGTAAGACGGATTGCTAATCCGTCACATATTGTTAGGCGGATTGACAATCCGCATTACTTGAATGACAGATATGGCGCAACCCTTTCTAAATCTTTTTCAGAAAACACCTTCACTTTTTTAAACTTTTCAATAGAATCAAATGCGCCATGATTTTTTCTATAATTGACAATGGCAATAGCTTGATGTTTCTTGATATAAGGATGTGCTTTTAATTGATCCACTGAAATTGTATTGACCCTTAAGGTAGGAGTCGTAGGGGATATTCTTAATTGCGCATTAATTTTTTGAAAAACGGAATCAGGCAATCCATAGGTTGTCCCCACCTGCGCTATTGTAGTAAACCCACCTAATTTTTCTCTAAATCTAACAATTTTTTTAGCATAAAAAGGACCGATACCATTTAACTGCTGCCACTCTTCAATAGTAGCTGTATTAATACCAATTCGGATATTCTGGTGGGAAACTTCCATTGGCGGAGTATTGTAAGAAGGAGGAGAAGTAGATATTGAAGACTTTTTAAAAATGATAAAAGGGGCCAATTGTTGATAGTGCTGACTACTTAAAGCATATAATTTTTTTAAATCCTCTTTCTTTTTAAAGGAGCCGCCTTTGCTTCTATAATTGATTAATTGTTGAGCTAATTTAGAAGGTAAACCCATTGCGATTAATTCTTGAAGATTGACATCATTAGGATCAAATTTAAAAGGCTGAAGGGGTTTAATAGCAGGTGTTTTTTTAGCAAAATAGATTTTCTTTTTAAGTTTCTTTGTTGGAGGTATATCTATATATTCTTGAATGCGTTTATAGAGTAGGTCATCCAGACCATATATTTTTGCTAAATCTTCCTTTCGATAAAAATAGCCACCAGCTTTTCTATAATTAATAATTCTTTGAGCGATAGGCTTATCAATACTTAATGCCATTAGATCTTCTAAAGAAGCAGTATTGGGATTGAAAAGAGAAGGTGGGGGAAGATTAGAACTAGCAATATTGGAAGAAGACAGGAGTTCCGCTTCATATTCTGCAATGGCCAATTTGAAGTTAGAAAAATCGACCTCTTGTGGTAGAAAGCATTTTTCGAATATAGAAGGGATGTATAAAAAAATGCCAATAACAGCTACAAAAATAAATATACCTCTTCTTTCTCTTTGGGAGAAATGAAGTACTTCTTTCCAGTTATTGTTCATAGTAAGCGTGTTTAGGAATTACTGTAACAAATAGAAATAAATATTATTTTAATCTTGAATGTATATTGTTTGAGGTATTTTATTTGGAAATATTATTAATAATCAAAATAAATTTATGATTTTTTATTTGGAAAACAGAGCTATTTAAGCTTATATTTGAAAAAGAGTATCCATACTATGAGGAAATGTTGTGAATCCTTTCACCAACATTTACGACTACAACAATATTTTTAACCTACCTTATAAGAGTGATATGTTAGCCCCAACATATCACTCTTTTAATTAGGTAATAGGTAACAAGGAACAAGGAATGCTTGCTCCCTATTACTTATTCCTTTTTACCTATTACCTACCACTAAAGATTCCCCATTTTGTGAAGAATAGGTAACTGCCCACCATATGCCCTAGCAATATTTTCCTCATTAAATATAGTATCTGTATCTCCATAGGCAATTAGTCGCTGATTTAGCAAAATGACTTTGTCGAAATATTTCTCAACCGTTGATAAATCGTGATGTACAACTAGTAAAGTTTTTCCCTCAACTGCTAATTTTTTTAGAATTTGAATGATTTTTTCTTCTGTAGTAATATCAACACCAACGAAGGGTTCATCCAAAAAAAATATATCTGATTCTTGGCAGAGCGCTCTAGCTAAAAAAACTCGTTGTTGCTGCCCACCTGATAATTCTCCTATTTGACGTTCTTTGAATTGAGTCATTCCAACCTCTTCTAAAGCGTGCATGGCAATTTGGGTATCTTCTTTATCAAGCTTTTGAAAAACACTTTTATGAGGGTAACGCCCCATTAACACAATATCAAATACGGTGGCAGGAAACTGCCAGTCAACATCATTTTTTTGAGGTACATATACGACCTTTTTTCTTTTTTCTTCTACTGGTCGACCTTCCACTGTAACACTACCGTTATCAATTTCGATTAAGCCTAACATTGCTTTAAATAAGGTCGATTTGCCAGCACCATTTGGCCCGACCACACCATATATTTTACCTGCTTCTACTTCAAGAAAGATATTGGATAATACTCTCTTTCTATCAAAGGAAACAGAAATGCCTTTTACAGAAATTACTGACATAGATATTTTATAATTTTTGGTGCTCGAAAAACAGTGGCTTTGATTAATTCTTAGGTTTGTAACGAGATTTATTAAGAAAATCAGCAGAATCTTTTAAATCAATTAATTCTTGAAGGCTAGTTTCTGGAAAGCGAGCCATGTAAGATTTAACTATTTGCCAACCCATCCAATTACCTGCCTTACCTGGTGCTTCTTCTGGCATACCAGTTGCATATGGACTATCACTAACTAAGCTTTTAAATTTCTTATGATCGTTAGAATATAACAACTCTTCTTTTAGAAAAAAGGCCCACATGGCAAATTCATTGCCTTGACACCAATTTGTTTGAGCACTTGTAAAACCTAATTTCAAGCTATCTTGTGTATATGGAAGCAAATGATCTAGCAAATATAGCTGCTTACCATTATGGACAATTTGATCTATAAATTTACTACCTTTTTGCTCTCCCACCAAATCAGCAGCAATTGCCTGAAATACTTTAGCAGGCAAATGTGCTTTGTCTTGAGTTCGAGCTATGTAAGCAGGTAAATTCAAAGGAGGGTAATAATAATAAGGATATTCGGCACCTAAAAATAGATCTAATCCAATGCCAATCGCATTTTCCTTGGGAGGAAAAAGGATTCCATAGGTAAATTCCGAGATAAAAGTATAAATAGTAGGTATTTCTTTTTCTGGAAAATAGTATTTATAAAATTGGAATCCTTGGTCCATTTCTTGTTGAATAGAAGAGAAATCTCCATATACAATTTGAGTAGTATCATACAATTGTTTTGTAAAAGGAAATCTTAAAAACCCTTTAATATGTTGTAGATATACCCCTGTAGTATCCCAAGGTTTTTTAATCTGCAAGACATTTTGGAGATAAAAGTGAGTAAATTCAGGGTATTTCACCTCAAGAGCAGCAATTGCCTCATTAATATCGTTAGTATCTAGAGTAAAGAAGTCTTGCTCAAATCGATGTATATTATAATCCACTGTTATTCCACTTACATCTGGAATATGCTTACTTTTGCCGCCCCAACAGCTAGATAACCCTAGAATTAAAATAAATACATATCCAATTAGCTGAAAAGTTGTCGTTTTTGACATAGATTTTCTATCCATTTTAAAAGTTGAAAATACTTATATTACGGTAGTTAATATTAGAATTTATTTAAGAACCTATCGTTATTATTGTAATAATGAGCGCATTAGTTCTCGTTAGTTCTCATCTTTAGAATAGCTAGGAAAAAACAAAAGCTATTCTTATAAACGAAACAAAGTAATGATGAAAAAAATTGTTTTAGGAATTATATATTTTCTAGGACTTAGTATTTTAGCGCAAGCACAATATAGTCAAGATAATAATAGTAGCGATAATGGAGAATTGCGGCTCGGTTTCCAGTTAAGCCCATCAATTAGTTGGTTGTCAACAGATGATAATGCGATCAATGGTAATGGAAGTGTAGTAGGCATGCGATTAGGAATGATGGGAGAATATTATTTTAGAGAAAATTATGCCTTGATTTCAGGGATTAATTTTGCTTTCAATCAGGGAGGTACCTTACTACATGAAGAAGGAGGTAACTTTTGGTCTAGATCTGAATTAAGTGATACCGGATTGACTGCCTTGCCCAATGGGGTCAATTTAAAATATCACATCCAATACATAGAAATACCATTAGGCTTAAAGATGCGAACAAAGGAATTTGGATATATACGATACTTCGCCGAAATTCCACTTTTTTCTTTAGGCGTCAAAGTACAAGCAAGAGGAGATATTGAAGGAACTTCAAGATTAGATACAGAAAGAGAAAATATCAGGAGAGATGTCAATTTATTTAATGTAAATTGGGGCTTTGGAGGAGGCATACATTATGCTTTATCTGAAGATACTGCCTTTATAGGAGGTTTATATTATCAGCAAGGATTATCAGATGTGACGGATGACTCTGGGTTTAAAATGAGTGGGGAACAGGAGAATTCAAGAGGAGTAATAAAAAGTATTACCCTTCGTATAGGTATTTTATTTTAATCTTCTTAGCTATTTAGCTGCTAAATATATCTTTCTATTTCATTTTTATTAGAAGCTTAAAGCTAGCGGCTGACAACTAATAGCTAAAAATTATACGGACTATTTCACTTTATGCTATATGGCAATACACAGACTACAAGGAGCGATACAACATTATGCATGGGGAGGAAAATTTTTTCTTCCGAATTTATTAGACCTTGACAATACAGATAAAGAGCCTTATGCAGAGCTATGGATGGGCACACATATCAAGGGCTCTGCAAAGATTCTCAACAATAAAAAGCCGAATGATTTAACAAAATATATCAAGAAGCATGCTAAGCGAATATTAGGGAAAGAAGTGATTGCTACATTTGGAGAACAGCTGCCTTTTTTGTTTAAAGTGTTAGATGTTAATCAGATGTTGTCTATTCAAGCACATCCTAGTAAAAAAGCGGCAGAAATAGGATTTGCCAAAGAAGAAGAAAGTGGGATAGATAGAATAGCGCCTAATCGAACCTATCGAGATGATAACCACAAACCAGAAATAATGATTGCCATAACTAATTTTTGGTTATTGCATGGCTTCAAGTCAATAGAAGAACTTTTAGAAGTATTAGCGATTCCAGAATTTAGAGTACTCGTTCCTTCTTTTAAAGATAACAATGTCTTTTCGTTGTATAGAGCTGTAATGGAAATGCCACAAGAAGCGGTGGATTTTGTATTAGCCCCATTATGGAAAAGATTACAACCTGCACACGAAGCAGGCCAGTTAGAAAAGAACCATGCAGACTATTGGGCGGCTAAGGCATTCGAAGAATATACTGTAGATGGGCATTATGATAGAGGTATCTTTTCGATCTATTTATTTAACCTAGTTCAATTAAAAAAGGGAGAAGGTATTTTTCAGGATGCGGGCATTCCCCATGCCTATTTGGAAGGGATTAATGTGGAATTGATGGCGAACTCAGATAATGTTTTTAGGGGAGGTTTAACCCAAAAATATATTAATGTTCCAGAGTTAATGGCCCATTTAGTTTTTGAGCCTGTTACTCCAAAAATATTAGTAGGTTCGCCCATATCTGCTACGGAAAAAGTATTTAAAACCGCAGCACCAGATTTTGAATTGAGTCAAATAAAATTAGATAAAGGACAAATTTATCGAATAGAGAAGCATGGAAGTGTTCAGGTATTAATAGTTATTGAGGGAGAAGGTGCTATCCTAGGTGGCACTAAAGAATTAACGATTAAAAAAGGAGAAATCTTTTTAATTGAAGCCAATACTTCCTACAAGATTTTGCCTAAGCAGGAAGCTTTAATTTTTAAAGCTAAGGTACCTTTGTAGTATACTAGAATTTTTATATTAAAACACCCCAATTCATTATGAAGCTTTGGCAGAAGGATACTACAATTAATAAAAGAATTGAAAATTTTACTGTTGGAAAAGATCGAGAATTAGATTTATGGCTTGCCAAATATGATATAGTAGGCTCATTAGCACATATTGAAATGTTGGAGAGCATTGGTTTATTGAAAAAAGAAGAACTCTCTCAGCTTCAAGCTAAGCTAAAACAGTTATTTCAAGAAGTAGTAGAAGGAAATTTTATAATTGAAGATGGAATTGAAGATGTTCACTCACAAGTAGAATTATTGTTGACTCAAAGTTTAGGAGATATTGGAAAGAAGATACATAGTGGTCGCTCTAGAAACGATCAAGTATTAGTAGATCTAAGATTGTTTTTTAGAGGAGAAATAAAAGAGGTGGCCGAATCTACTAAAGGCCTTTTTCAAACACTTCTCCAATTAAGTGAACAACACAAAAATGACCTAATGCCAGGCTATACGCATTTGCAAGTAGCAATGGTTTCGTCTTTTGGACTATGGTTTGGGGCATATGCAGAAAGTATAGTAGATGATGTTACTTTACTCCAGTCTGTTTATAAAATTGTTAATCAAAATCCATTGGGATCTGCTGCGGGTTATGGCTCTTCTTTTCCTTTGAATCGAACAATGACTACCCAATTATTAGGCTTTGAGAACTTAAATTATAATGTAATACATGCACAGCTAGGACGAGGAAAATCAGAATTGTTTTTGAGTTTTGCATTAGCAGCAATTGCTAGTACATTGGGTAAATTCGCAATGGATGTATGTTTGTATACTAATCAAAATTATAACTTTATTAGTTTTCCTGATGAACTAACGACGGGTTCTAGTATTATGCCACACAAGAAAAATCCAGACGTTTTTGAGTTGATTCGAGCAAAGTGTAATAAGCTACAAAGTTTGCCGACAGAGATCAGTATGACGATCAATAATCTTCCTGCTGGGTATCATAGAGATTTTCAATTATTAAAAGAATCTTTATTTCCTGCCTTACAAGATTTAAAAGATTGCTTACAAATAACGGATTATATGTTGCATCATATTGGAATCAAAACAGGTATTGTAGAAGACGAGAAATATCAATATTTATTCTCTGTGGAGGAAGTTAATAAACTAGTATTAAATGGAGTTCCATTTAGAGATGCCTATAAAATAGTGGGTCGACAAATAGATGCTGGTGACTTTAATCCAAGTACAGATGTAGTACATACGCATGAAGGGAGTATTGGCAATTTGTGTACTACTGAGATACAATCTAAAATGAAGGTGGTTTGGGAAGGTTTTGATTTCCAAAAAGCTGAAAATGCGATAGCGAAATTGGTCAATTGACAATAGAAATTTTCATTATTAAGTAGGAGTACAAAAATAAACGCAGAGATGCGGAGATGCAGAGTTTTGATTATCAAACGATTATACATAATTAGTTGTTAGCTTATTTTTGTCAGACTACTTAACTAAAGAATTATGCGAAAATTTAATTATAAATTCCTATTTCATCTATTCTTTAGTTTGTTGTTGATAGCACTTCCTTTTTCTAAAGGTGTTGCCTCTATTGCTTATGTAGGTTTATTGATACTATCTGTTTTTAACATTTTAAAAAAACGATTTAGCCCTAGTAGTGCTGATGAAGTTTCTGCCTTGGAAGATACAAGGTCACTAAAAATTGTAAAGACAATATTATTACTACCTGGGCTATTATTCTTGATATTAAGTGTAAGTCTTTTATATTCTGAAGAAACTAAAGAAGGCATCCGAGCACTAATTAGCCACAGTAAAATAATAGGCATTCCGCTGATCTTTTATACTAACCTTTTTTTAATAAAAAAACGATATTACGGGTATGTGAATATGTTGATTCGAGCTGTTTCAATAGCAGTAGGGATTACCTTTATTTTTTTTCTACTACCTGATTCTATAGTTCAACAAATAACGGATATAATAGGGATGCAGGAATATATTAGTCACGATAAGAAATATGCCTTTGGTGCCTATAGTCCTTTTGTGGATCGCTTACAGTTTAGCTATCTGATTGTGTTAGTGATATTTTTAGAATTATGGAATATTTTTCATTTAGCTATTGGTCAAAGATTGCCTTATTTTTTAAAAAATTCTACATTAATTTTATTGTTGATTGGCTTAATAATACTAGGTGCAAGAGGAGCACAGTTAGGTTGTTTACTAGGTACCAGTATTTGGTTAGTTGGCGTTTTTTATCAATATGGATATGCTGGGTTGAAAGAAAAATGGGGAGGTAGTGCGGCCATTGGTATATTAGCTATTGGATTATTAATTAATACGATAGGGATTCCTTTTGCAGCTTATAAAATGATTCCAAGTGTACAAACTCGCTATAATCAAATGACGTGGGAACTAGGAACTTTTAAAGATGGGACTTATCAAAATTATGATTATACGCATTTTACAAGCGTTCGACGTTTATTGTCTTGGAAGCATACTTGGACAGTTATAAAAAATCAGCCCATTTTAGGGGTTGGAATTGGAGATTACGACAAGACAATGGAAATGGCTTATCAAAAAGAACCTCTTCATTTTCCTGTTAATACGCATAATCAATTTTTATATTATTGGGTATGTGGAGGAATCCTAGCGATAGGTATATTTATACTAATATTGATTTATTGGCTTTACCAATGTACTTGTTCAGAAAAATACTGGACAGGTATATTGAGTGGATCATTCTTTATTTTTTATTGTATTGCATTTCTTTTAGATGCGCCACTCAATTATCAGGTAGGAACGATGACTTTTTGGTTAGGCTATGCAATCATCAGTATACCCCTGTTTGAAATGTTTACTTTTAAGATGCCTTGAAGAATGGCTGTTCAACTATTTAGATCTGCCAGGTTTTAGAAATCTAGCAGATCTTGGTTAACGATATAAAGTGCTACTTTCTAAAGCCTGTAAAACGGGTTCCGTTACTAGATACTTAACAGATTTTCCATCTTTGATAGACTGCCTAATATAGCTGGCAGATATTTCCATAAGGGGAGCTTCGAAGGAATGGACTTTAGGATGCTTTATCAAATCTCCCTCTTTGTAGTTTGGTCTACTATAGACATAGATTTCATGGTGGGCTAAGATATGTTCATAATTTTTCCATTTATGAAAACTGGCAATATTATCTCCACCCATGATTAAAACAAATTCATGCGTTGGATGTTTTTCTTTTAGATAGGCTAGCGTATCTACCGTATAGGAAGGTTGTGGTAATCCAAATTCAATTTTGGAAACCCGTAAGTTAGAATTGCCTTCAATCGCCAATCGTGCGAGGTGTAGTCGATCATAATCATTAGCTAGGGAGGATTTTTTTTTAAATGGATTTTGTGGAGAAACAACCAACCAAACTTGCTTTAAATCCGTATTAGTTACCATATAGTTGGCAATGACTAAATGTCCAACATGGATTGGGTTAAAAGAACCGAAGAATAATCCTATTTTCATTATAAAAAATTACTTATTTTTATTTGCAAATATAAGTTTTAAAATAAACCAGTTCCCTGAAAAATGTCATAACAAATTATAGTTTTGACGGAGAACAAATAAAAGAAACATGTCAAAAATATTAGTAACAGGAGGTTGTGGATATATAGGTAGCCATACTTTGGTTGATTTAATAGATAATGGATTCGATGTTATTTCTGCTGATAACAATATCAATTCTGATCCATCGGTATTAAAAGGGATAGAGGAGATTACAGGTAAAAAGGTGAAAAACTATGCTATTGATCTGGCAGATTTAGAAGCAACAAAAGAAATATTTAAAGAGAATTCAGATATTGCTGGAATTATCCATTTTGCAGCAAGAAAAAGTGTGGCAGAATCAGTAGAAGAACCATTAGCCTATTTTAGAAATAATATCAATAGTTTATTGAATGTGTTAACGTGTATGAAGGAGTTTAAAGTAAATAACCTTATTTTCTCTTCTTCTTGTACCGTCTATGGAAATCCAGATTCGATTCCTGTAACAGAAGAAACACCTTTTAAACCTGCAGAAAGTCCATATGGTCGGACCAAGCAAATGGGAGAACATATTCTAGAAGATTTTTCTAAAACTTACCAACATATTAATAGCATTTCCTTACGGTATTTTAATCCAGCTGGAGCGCATGAATCAGCTTTGATCGGTGAATCTTCTTTTAATAAAGGGTGGTTTTTGGTGCCAGCTATTACAGAAACAGCAAGTGGGAAAAGGGACGAATTGACTGTTAATGGAACAGACTACGATACGAAAGATGGCTCTTGTATACGGGATTATATCCATGTAATGGACTTAGCTAATGCACATACAAAGGCGCTTCAGTATTTAATAAACCAACCACAAACGATTAACTACGACGTGTTTAATTTAGGTATAGGACAGGGGGTGAGTGTTTTAGAAGCGATTCATGCATTCGAAAAAGTGAATAAGGTTCCATTAAACTACAAATTAGGCGCTCGACGTGCAGGAGATGTAATTGCTATATATGCAAATTCGGGAAAAGCAGAACGATTACTGGGTTGGAAGCCTAAACGGAGAATAGAAGAAATAATGGCTACTGCATGGGCTTGGGAGAATCGGGCAGTAGAAGTTTAAAATCAAATTTCTGATAATCAGCAGTTGATGAAGATGTTTTCTAGCACTCGGCAAACAGTAGATTTTAATAGTTTTTTAGAGGGCATAATTTTGCAATGCTTTTTTCCAAAAAAGCATTGCAAAATTATGCCCTCTAAAAAAATATATTAAACATACTTGTTGCCGATTCTTAAGAGCTTAATCAATTTAAAGATCCCCTAATTGAGGACGCATTACAATTTCTTCCACTACGGAAGTATCTCCAAGATGAAAAGTGCTGACTACCATTTTTGCAATGTCCTGTGCTTCCATTAATCTATCTACAGGCAATTCCACCCCTGCCCAAGCATTGGACCAAGTCGCCCCTGGTAATAAGGAAGTGACTTTAATTTTTTGCTCTTTTAATTCTTCTCTTAAAGATTTAGAGAACCCCAGCAAAGCAAATTTGGAAATACAATAAGAACCACAATTCGGTAAGGCTTTTTTACTAGCTATCGAACACATATTAAAAATATGTCCTTTAGTACTATTTTTCAATAAAGGTAGTACGGCTCTTGTCAAATGAAAAGCACTATAGAGATTAGTTTCTATTAAGTGTTCCAGAATACCATCTTCTTCCTCTAAAATATTTCCTGTAATAAAATTACCTGCATTATTTACTAATACATTAATTTGATCGGTATTTTTAGCGACGTACTGAGCAAAAGCTAAGACCTCTTTCTTCTTACTAACATCTGCTTTTTTGATCCATACCTTACTGTTAGCATTGATAGCTAGCATTTCCTGCTTAAAAGCTTTAAGTTCTTTAAAATTTCTGGAGCAGGCGAATAAATTAACCCCTTCTACTACAAAAGCTGTGGCAATGGCTTTTCCGATGCCTTTAGTGGCACCTGTTATTACTACATTCATGTTTTATTAGATATTTAATGCAGCGTTGTAGATCGTTGCGGTTTATGACTAGAGCCATTAGGCTAAAAATAATCCTTCGATAATTATGAAGATAGCTTCTGATAATTGGCAAGCAGTAGCTTTGAATAGTTTTTTCGAAGCAGCAATTTTGTTAGGTTTTTTTATGAAAAAACCTAACAAAATTGCTGCCTCGAAAGGAATATATTAAACATACTTGTTGCCGAATATCGAGTAATGATTACAAGCTTTGACAGTCCGAATAGAACCTTAGACCTACTACTTACGCCCATTTCTGTTTTAAAATGTAAAAATAGCGTTAAAGCTAGGACTTTATATTTACTACCTCGAAATAACTTCTGATATAATAGTAACTTTGCAAGAATCTAAAGAAAAGAATAATCATGAAATATCTATTGATAATCGGACTATGTTTTTTAAATATCAGTGCTTGGGCGCAAGATATTAATGTTATGGAAGATCCGATGGTTACCCAATTAATAAATCGACATGTAGAATTGAATAGATTGACCGAAACAGTAGAAGGTTGGCGCATTCAAATATATTCTACAACTGATAGGAACAAATTAGAACGTGCTCGAGGATTGTTTAAAAGTAGGTATCCAGCTATTGCAGTAGATTGGGTGCATGCAAGTCCTTGGTACCGATTGAGAGCGGGTGCTTATGCTAATAAGCTAGAGGCTACATATGCTTTGAATCAACTCAAGCAGTATTATGGAGAAGCCTATTTAGCAAAAGATCGATTTAATCCAGAAGAATTGTTTAAGAAATGATGAATGATGAATCTGTTATGTTGACCACTTGACTTTGTCTAGATGAGAAATGAGAAATGTTGACTAAGATGCTCTACATTATGTCTAGTATTCATCATTCATCATTTCTCATTTCTCCTTCATCATTTCTCATTAAAAAAAATATGTACAACCAAAAAAACGTAACTAGCATCAATGAGCCTTTCAGGTAGTGATAGAAATTTAGATTGGATTACTTTTTCCCTTTACATCTGTTTAGTAGTAGTGGGGTGGTTGATGATTTATACGGTTGGATATGGAGATGGATATGATGGAGGAATAGGCTCATTTTTATCTAGACAAGTTGGGAAACAAACTGTTTGGATAGGTATTTCTCTTTTGGTAATGCTTTTAATATTTGTGATAGACTGGAAATTTTGGCAAACATTTTCGGTGTTCATATATATATTAGCAATGCTATTGCTACTAGCCGTAGTTTTTGTGGGTACAAAAATCAATGGCGCTAGGTCTTGGTTTAACCTATTTGGTTTTGCTTTTCAGCCTTCTGAATTTGCAAAATTTGCTACCTGTTTAGCATTGAGTAGTTACTTAAGTTCCTATGGAACGAACTTAAAAGAAAGCCGTCCTCAACTGATTGCTATAGGTATAATGACCTTACCAATGGCTTTAATTATGCTACAGCCAGATGCAGGTTCAGCATTAGTATTTATTTCTTTTCTGATTATGCTTTATCGAGCAGGGATGTCTTCTACCTACTATTTGGTTGGCGGTTTTATTGCTACTATTTTGATTTTAGCATTGATGTTTCCTATTTCCTATATCATACTAGGAATGTTACTGTTGTCCATAATCGCTTTTACATTTAATTTAAAGAAACCTATTTATCCATTTTTAGGAAGTTTAGTTGTTGCTGCCATTGCGGTCTATTTAAGTAGTCAAGGATATATGTTGGAGGCTTTAGTGGGTAGTTTTGTAATCTTGACAACAATAGCTTATTTATTATGGGCAGATCGAAAACAGCGATTAGTTACTATTTTTTATGGATTTTTAGTAGTAGGTGTGGGCTTGGCCTATTCTGCCAATTATGCCTTTAACAACGTATTAAAATCTCATCAACAAGAAAGAATAAATGTTTGGTTAAACCCAAGTAAATGTGATCCAAGAGGATCTTTATATAATGTGTTACAATCCAAATATGCAATTGGTTCTGGGGGCTTAGAAGGGAAGGGATTTTTAAAAGGCGTGATGACCAAATTAGATTACGTTCCTGAAAACTCTACTGACTTTATTTTCTGTACAATAGGAGAGGAACAAGGCTTTTTAGGAAGTATGTCTATTATGCTTTTATTCTTGATGCTTTTATATCGACTCACCGTTATTGGAGAGCGACAGCGTTCAAACTTTTCCAGTTATTATTGTTATGGAATTGCTGGTATTATTTTTATTCACTTTTTTATCAATATAGGAATGACGATGGGACTAGTGCCTATTATTGGTATCCCTTTACCTTTTGTTAGTAGAGGTGGGTCTTCTCTCTTGATGTTTACAATCATGATCGCCTTGGTGTTGAAATTGGATAGTAATCGGTATCGGATTTAGATATACTTTTTATTAATAAAGTGAGTAGTCGTTGAATCTATTAGCGCCTAAATACAAACTAACTTACAGCTTATACTTTAGTCTTAATATTTATTTCCATTTTAAATTCTTAAGAAGTTGTTGAATCCATTCTCTTGTTTGAACTCTAGCATTGATTTCATTTGCAGTTTCAATTAGTATATCAACAAATTTTTGTTTGTTTACCGTTCCTATTTTAAAGAGCATTGTTCTAGAATATGGAATTATTCCTAAACAAAGAGTAAAGAAACCCTTATCTGAATATTTCTTCAAGGTTGATTTTATTTTTGTCCAATCATGATTTGCATTCGTTCCAAAAATAAATTGCCCTTTTTCTCCTGAATATGTAATAATCTTATCGAAAGCGTGAGTTATGTCATGGGAGGTGAAGTCTTTATCCTTAACTTCAATTGCATACTTAAAAACGTTATCTTTAAAAATATCAATATCACCTATTTCTTTAGAAGATGCACCACTTTGATTTACCTTGTGAGCAATTACACTATAGTTTCCTTTTAAGCTTGAATGATATAGTTTTTCTAATGTGGCAATTATTAGAACAGATGTTTCTCCTTCGAATGATTTTTCACAAAAACTGAGAATAAACTCATATATTTCAACAAGAGTTGGATTGTAATTAATCTTGCTTTCATTTAGAATCTGTAATTGTTGAGCTCTCTCATTGAGATAATGTAAAGCGCAGGCTAAGTATTTATTAGCTTCTTTAGATGAAGTTAAACTAGTGAAAATGTGAATTAATGAAATTAAAGCTTCTTTGTCTTTTGCTTTTCTAACCGCATTGGTTGTACTTAATTCAGTAAAACGAGCAGGTTTATTAAGGAATGGTTCATTTGAACCACCTAGTGCTTTATGTAAGAAATCCCTTTCAAATTGTACCAATACTTTATGACATAAACTTCTTGCATCAAAAGCTCCTTTTAAATTAGAACCAGCTTGAAGGGCTAAAGGATTTGCTGAATTATTAGTTGCTTTCGCTAATAGTCCGTTGACAAGTATATATTTATAGGTCTTGTGATTTCCATTTAAGATAGCTTCAACTCGGTTTGATAAATCATCATTTTTTGTACATCTTGCTCTAAATGCCGCAAGAAGTTTTTTCTCTGCGTCTTTATGATTAATTGAAATTGCCATTTGCGAATTCTAATTGGTGAGGTAGAGTAATCATTAGTTTATCGACTTCATCCTGCAATAGGCAATCCATAACCATTTTTCCAATTCGATATCCTAAATTGCAAGGAACTGCATTACCAATTTGTTTAAATATTGATGATTGAGAACCTTGCCAATCATAATTGATAGGAAAGGTTTGAAGTACTGCGGCCTCTTGATAAGTGAGTCGTCTTAATCTTTTTGGAGCTTCTTTATATTTACTTGGTTGTTTACCCTCAACTAAACCTTGATGATATTCTTCGACCCAACTCTTAGCATTTTCATATAATTCCAATTCGTCAATAATCGGTGTTTTATTTCCTCCCATTGAGGCTGGTAATGTAGCAGAATAACCATTGATTCTAGTTGGCCTTCCAGCTCCATTAAAGAGCATTCCTGCATAAGGAGATTTACGCATGACTGGCTTTGACGTAAGAGTGATTTTTGCTTTGCAAATTCCTGTATTATTTCCTGTTCCTGCCTTATCTAAAACTGCAATAGCTTCTCTTACCGTTCTCGCTTGTTTTTGATATGATTCAAGCATTTGCTTTAAATCTGGAACTAACATGCAATTGGTTTTAAAGCCAATGAAAAACACCCTATATCTATTTTGGGGAACATTAAAATCTGAAGAATTAAGAACTACAAAATTAGTAGCATATCCAGAATCTCTAAACTTTTGGATTAATGATTTTCGGAGAGGCTCCCATTTCTTCAGAGTACCAAGAGCTTTAACATTTTCCATTATGAAAGCGTTTGGTTGAATTTTGGAGATTAATTCTGCAAAAGTCCAAACATGCTTACTTCTTGGATCATTTGGATCCATCTTTCCAGCAACAGAGAATCCTTGACAAGGAGGACCACCTGCAATTAAGTCTATTTTTCCTTTATATTGAAGTAACTCTTCTTTGTAAAAATCTATGTCACCATGTTTTATATGGTTTCCTATATTGTTTACATAAGTTGCACAAGCATTTTTGTCATAATCATTTGCGAAAATGACATCAAAACCTGCTCGAATTAATCCTTGGTCTAGTCCTCCTGCACCTGAAAATAGCGATATAGTTTTCATTAGTAATCTCCTTTGTTTAAAATTGGTAAGATACGATTATTTGTTTGGTTTTTCTTTTCTATTGAGTAAAATGTAAATATATTAATAGCTTGGATTTCCTCTTCCTAAAATTCACTCCACATAAAAATTTCGATCAATTAAAATCTCTTCTATAGTGTTCTTAAATCTCTTTTTCTGCAATTTTGTAGAAGGTTGCACCCAAGTTGATTTTCCATTGACAATTACTTTGACAGGCATATCAAAACCCTCCACCACATTCTTCCAGCGATAACATAGTTTATTCTTCTTAGTCTGGATTTCTAGTTGAGGAATATCGGTCGTTCGTAAATATTGATCAAAAAACTCCTTTAAATCAATTCCACTTTTATCACTAATATAATTTTCAATTTGCTGTGTCGTAACGGTTTGATGATAAAATTCCCTATTCAATCCCCGCAAGATCATTCGCCACTTTTCATCGTCTTCGATTAATTGACGTAGGGTATGCAAAATATTTGCCCCCTTATAATACATATCGCCAGAGCCTTCGTGGTTGACATTATAAGTACCAATGAGCGGACGGTCATTTTGAATGTTTTTTCTAAGGCCAATCACATAATCTGCCGAAGCATCTTTTCCATAGTGATAGTCTAAAAACAAATTTTCAGAATAGGTAGTAAAGCCTTCATGTACCCACATATCTGCAATGTCCTTATAGGTAATATTATTGGCAAACCACTCATGTCCACTTTCGTGAATAATTAAATAATCAAATTTTAAACCCCAGCCAGTACCGCTTAAATCCATCCCCAAATAACCTTGTTGATAGCCATTGCCATAAGTAACAGAACTTTGGTGTTCCATTCCTAAATAAGGGACTTCTACTAATTTATAACCATCTTCATAAAAAGGATACGGCCCAAACCAATGCTCAAAAGCTTTGAACATCATGGGCACTTCTCGAAAGTGGAGCTTCGCTTTATCTATATTATTTCTCAAAACATAATAGTCGCAATCTAACGCTCCCTTTTCTCCATCATATTTTTCACCAAAATGTACATAATCTCCAATATTTATATTGACTACATAGTTACTGATTGGACTGCTGACAAACCAATGAAAGGTATGCGTGCTATCTGCTAAGTTTGTAACTCCTCGAAGGCGACCATTAGAAATATCCATTAAATCTTGTGGCACATTTACACTTATTAGCATGCTATCAGGCTCGTCATACATATGGTCTTTGCAAGGCCACCATAGACTAGCCCCATCTCCTTGGCAAGCAGTAGCAATAAAATGATTATCATTGGCATCTTTACTCCAAGTCAAGCCTCCGTCCCATGGCGGTTGTTTACTTACAACAGGTTGCCCTTCGTAGTGAATGGTTACTTCTTTGATACTTCCGACTGCTTGCGTTGCTATTAATGTAATATAGAATACATTCCCATCTCTATTAAAGGCTAACTCTTTTCCATCTTGCTCTACTTTTGTAATAGCCATTGGTTTTTGTAGATCAATTTGCATAATAGTAGCAGATTCCAATACCTTATACTGAACCGTATTCGAGCCACTAATTGTTCGGTCATCAGGATTTACTTTAATATCTAGGTGGTAATAGGTCAAATCCCACCATACTCGTTCTGGCGTAATACTTCCACGCAGCGTATCTTGATGCGTAAACTCATGTTTTTGTCCGCATAAAGAAGTACTTAGGCTAAGAGAAATAAGTAAGAAGAGTGCCTTAAAAAGATTCATAATTTGAATATTAGGTCGCTGATTATGATAAATTTCTCCCAAAATATCTATTTTTCTTCATTTCTAGTAAAGAATTTGGTTATCATCTTTTTAATGGCCAATCTACTAAAAATAACTTTTGCTGACGCAAAGGTTATGTC
>CAYOBX010000044.1:0-19538 GCA_964402245.1 uncultured Saprospiraceae bacterium
CTGACGGCTATGGAACTTGGGTTTTATGTTTAACGGCTATAATCGGTAAAGATAATATCTAAAAAACGATCACTAGAAATAAAGCCTTTTCCCCATTCTTCAAAGCCTTCCGTAAAATTAGCTGCTTTAATTTCTTCAATAGTCTTTCCTGCCGCTACTGCTTCTTTTACTTTAGTACTGACTTTTATGATGGTATCTCTATAGGCAGTCAGTTCTTTCTTATTAGAAAGAGAACCATGTCCAGGAATCACCTTTGTATCTTCATCAATTAGAAATAAAGCCTTGTTGACAGCGCTAACTATACCATCTACAGAACCGCCAGAACCTAAATCTATAAAGGGAAATCGACCATTAAAATAGGTATCTCCCATATGGATCACATTGCTATTGGGAAAATAGATCAATGCGTCTCCATCTGTATGAGCATTGTGTACATGAACCGCCATAATGTCTTCCCCATTTGCAAATAAGCTCATTTTTTCAGAGAAAGTTAGCACAGGCCAAGCAGCCTTAGGAGCAGCTTTTACTTTTCTATTAAAGGCTTTCATGTTTTGATCATTACTGAGCCTTTCTCTTACATTCTCATGTGCTATAATCGTTGCTCCTTTGGAACCAAAATTCGCATTACCACCTGTATGATCTCCATGCCAATGAGTATTCAATAAATATTTGACTGGATGATCGGAGATCGTTTTTATAGCTACTTCTATTTTTTCACTTAATGGCGCATATTGATCGTCGATCATAATAACACCATCTTCTCCTGACAGAATGCCGATATTTCCTCCACTACCAAATAAGACATAGATATTCTCTGTTACTTGTTCTATGGATATTTCTACTTTGGAAAAATCTCTTTGCCCCATAAGATTAATATGAATCAAAAAGAGGGCGAGTAATAAGAATGTTTGTTTTGTATACATGCTAAATAACTTTTATATGTTAATTGTTTTCCTGTTTTCTTTCCAATAAAAAAGAAAAATCTACCCCTCTAAGTTTCGTATTCAATCGAAGATTTTCCTTCGATAATTCTTGAATCGTATAATTAATTTTTATGTTATTAATTATCGTCTGACTAATAATATTGTCTTGGTTGGTGTATGGGCTATCAATAGCACCATTAATAGGTAAATTGGTACTCATTTTGTCATTAGTGAACGTAAAGTAAGTTCCTCCTAAAGACTCCGTTTTCCTGCCACTTCTATAGGCATCTACCAACTCCCAATGTCCCTCAATACTTGCGGATTCGCTTGTTTTTATGGCAGAATCAGAAGTACAGCTACCGTACCCTACTAAGAGTAGCAATAGGAAGAAATAATAGCTAATTCTCATATAATATTACTTTTATGCTTTTCTGCTTAGAGCTTGATTTAGAAGTTGTTTAAACAAGTATTCATTCTAACAAAAGTATGAATAAAATTCTTTCTATGAAAAATAAATAAATCTTGTTTGACTTTGTAAGTTCGATCCTGACAGACTTACAAAATCTACAAGCTTTGGGAAGTCTAATTCAAAAATAAATTCGACAATCTATCCTATCCGTAGTATATAACCCTGGAAATATGAAACAAGTACTTTTAAAATTTTAATAAAAAGTTAAAACCAGAAAAAAATAATCTTATAAAAGATCTTTTTTTTATAAAATTCGTCTATAAAGTAACAACGAATTCACTAATTTATGCATAGCTCCTTCTAAGAATTCGTGCATTAGTGGTTCATTTTTTACTTAATCAAATGTGTGCTAATTACAATAGAAAGAGCTACATTTTTTAACTTTAAAACTTTTATTTTAAGATGAAGAGGTTACTTACATTTTGTATCTTATTAATTTGCTTAATCGTAAGTTCGTCTGCTTATGGACAACAGAAAGAACGAATGGCTGCCATTGACACCGAATTTGGGACTATGGTAATTAAATTGTATAATGATACACCTGCCCATCGGGACAATTTTATCAAACAAGTAAAGGCTGGAACTTATAATGGGACTTTATTTCATAGAGTCATTCCTTTCTTTATGGCACAAGGAGGAAATCCTATCTCTAAAAATGCAACACCAACACAAGGTCTAAGTGTTGACCAATGCGGAACTATTCCTGCAGAAATTCGACCTAATCATTACCATAAAAAAGGAGCGATAGCAGCAGCTCGACTACCAGATAATATGAATCCAGATAGAGCCTCTAGTGCCTGCCAATTTTTTATTGTTTCAGGGTATAAGCATAATGACTCTCAATTGGATGGTTTAGAAAATGAAAATAGAAAATTCACGCCATTCCAACGTGCCTATTATAAAGTAAAAGGAGGGTATCCATTTTTGGATGGAGATTATACCGTTTTTGCAGAAATAGTAGAAGGCTTTGATGTGATTGATCTTATTGCAAATGTAACGGCTGGTAAAGAAGGGCTTACTAAAGATCGTCCATTGACGGATATTGTTATGAATGTGCGGATGCTAAAGTAGGAGATACGGAGTTTAGATAATGAACACGGAGGCACTGAGCACACAGAGTCAGAATTATTCTCTGCGAGCTCAGTGTCTCCGTGTTCAATTACTCTTATACTCGCTTTTTAGCGGCATTAATAGACTTAGTTACTGCGAAAGCGGCAATAATAACCCCCACAAAGGCAATCCAAAACATTACCTTATATAAACCAATAATACAAAGGATAAATGCCATAAAAGCAGATACATCTTGCTTTTCAATACCTCTTAAATTTTTCACTATTTTAGAAAAAAGACCTTCACTATTATTCACGTTTTCATCTACTTGTTTTGTCACTTCTAGATTAGTCAAAGGCCCGCCATTTTGCCAAACAAATCTACCCATAATAAAAGCCGTATAGGACGCAAATACCGCTAAAACAATAGCACAATAAAAGTATAATTCATTGCCTGTTGCATTATAGGCTCCAATCCCTAGGGCGGTTAAAAAAACGACATATCGAATATTATCCGTTATGGTATCATACCAGGCTCCAAAACGAGATCCCTTATACGTTAATCGCGCCAATTCTCCATCACACCCATCTAAAATGGAAGCTATTTGAAAAATCAAACCACCAATGGCGATGTACATATACTCTCCAGTAGACACCATCCACGCACCCCAAAGGGTGAAGAAAAAAACAAAAGTGGTAACGAAATTAGGAGAGGTATTAAACTTACTCAAAAAGAGAGACGTCCGAGTAGAAAACACTCTGTTGATGTTTTTGCTGACCCACCCATCTGTATCTTTTATTAAGGTTTGTAATAGCCTTTTCTCTGCTTCTTTTCGCATGCTAGGATTATCGACATCCTGCCAAATCGCTTTTTCGATAACAGCAGTTCTTACACCATTTTCTGCAATTAATTGCTTCATGATGTCGCTGACCCCATGTGCTCCTTCCCTAGCCCTTTGAGCTATTTTCTTACCATAATTGGCAGGAAAATAAAACAGCCCCGTGTCAATTAAATCATAAGAGTTTAAATTTTTATTAATCTTATAGATAAATCCATCTTTGGATAGGACCTTGGTCGCATCCTCCATATCGAAAACTTCTTCTAAGTTAGGATCACAAGCTAAGGCCGGTAGATTAGGAACTTCTTTTACATTATCTACAAAAGACTGTAAGGTTTTTATAGAAAAGATATGATCAGACATGGTTAATAAAAATGGCGCATCAATTTTCTCTGCACCTTTTCCGAAAGAAACGCCATTTCCTAATTCATAATCTACACATTCGACAAAGTTAATATCTAAGGCTTCTAAGCGTTTTATCTTAGACATGACCTTAATGATTTGTTCTTTATAGGCGCCGACGACTATATAGAAGTGCTTCACGCCTATTTGATTTAAAGCTAAGACAGCTCGCTCCAGTAGTCTTAATCCACCAACCTTTAATAAAACTTTGGGTAACTCCACCCCCTTTTCTTTAAATCGAGAACCGTTACCAGCCGCCAAGATTACTGCATGTTCCACTTTATCCCATTTTTGTGTAATTGTTTTTTCTACCGTATAGTTTTCAAACGAATTTTTATCGACAATACCAATACTTCTATTCATTGTGTGAATGTGTTACTTTTAGCGGATGTGAAGGCTTATAGTGACTTGTGACTAATAATTGGTGACTAGTCTAGATAGTGACTTAGACATTGTCTAGTTATTGAATATATTTTATGCCCTAGATACGCCAAATTTCCTTCCAGAGCTGGTCAATACCTAAGTCAACATTCAAACTAGTCACTAATCGCCTATTACCAGTCACTATTGAGCACTTAGCAAGGTGGACCAATACTTGGCATATATTATGATCTATTTGAACTACCAAGTAGAGGTATTCAAACGGCTCTAAATGCTAAGTAAAAGTTCTTTGTCCATTTTACAAGTTTGCAAACATAGTAAAGAATAGCTTCTTGGCGCAGCAATTTCCCCATTTATTGAATAGAACTTACCGTATTATGGCATTTTTGATGGGTTTACTAGCTTTTTGGAATGCGAATGTTGAGGAAGGCTAATTAAATCTATAATTGGATCGCACTTAACAGATTATAAAAAAAACAATAAGTATACTACATAGGGTATATAAAAAGTTGGAAAGGTTTGTTATTTTTGGCTTCAAGAGCAATTTATTAAAGTTTTTACTAATTTAAAAATTATGGATGTCGGGGTGGATAATACCATTGCCGTGGCGATAAATTTCTGAGGACATACAAATTTATTGGTTCATTCCGACATTCACACCCCTTTTAAGCTTTATTATTGCCAGTTTTTGACCTTACTTCTGCTAATACCAGCTTTTCCAGTTGTAATAGAATCACCAAACACAAGTTTAGTATTAAAAGCGCAAACAGCATTAATCCCCACTGCGACATAGTTGGTATTGAATTGGGTTCACTACATACAGTTGCATCACAGACACTTATCTCAAAATCATTCAAAGTAATATCACCTATCGTAAGACTTATCAATCCGTGCGCACCTGAGGCATGAAAAAAGTCAAGATTAAAAACTCCAGCAGCAGTTCCTAAATTATCTCCAACTTGAAAAGGGCTTAGATCGTTTTTCAACATTATTCCATTTGTTTCGGTAAGAATAACAGAACCATTACCCGTAAGGCTTAATAGGTCATGAAAATGTGTAATTATTGCTTGACCGTTCTTTCTATTTAAAGGATCTGTACAACTACAAGGATCACTAATTGATGCTTCTAGTTGATTATTAAAACAACTATTAGGAATCCAAACTTCCTTGGTACAATCACTATCCATATCGTCTGCAATAGTAAGGAATGTTCCCTCTAGATTTGGCGAAATATCCTGAATGGAAAAAGAGGTAGCTACATCATAATTACCTGAAGTAGGCGTGATTACTCCAGTTCCAACTGTTACATGATACTTAGTATCTAAATTATTTCCTGCAGGGTTTAAATCAAACGTTATCTCATGATCTATTGGACTACCTTCTGTTCCAACAATATCACAATGAACATTTAGTAATGCATCTGATAAAATAGAACAAGGAGGCTTACAAGTCGGTAAAATAATATTTATCGTTTCATCAGAGGCTGGATGGATGGGATCCCGAATAGTAAGTGTCGTTTGCATTGCTGTTATAGGACCAGCAATATTTATTGGGATACTTACATTTCCATTTGCAACTTGTCCTGTAATTGTTCCTACTTGGGTACTAGCCGTAAAAATATTCGTACTGTTATAGATCGTATAATTTCCAGAACCATTTATTGTGGGGAACATTATATTAAAACTTATTTCATTATTAGAACAAGCTATAGGACTGGTAGTGACCATACCAATTCGGCGTTGTTTAAATTCTTTTACCAAACATGCAGCACGCTCTATCACATGAGCTGCATTTGCTTCCGCACCTTGTATATTAGAGCCCAATAGATCCCCTCCATAAGTAAGAGAAGGGTTAGACCAATAGGGTAATCTATTACAAGTAAAACCTGCCGCATTACATTGATTATCATAAGCCATTATGGTACGCCATTGTTTCGTAGCAGCAGCACCTGAAGCAAAAGCATCTTGATTAACATATCCATGCGATTCCACACAAGGGGTATCCATATTATTAATAAAACGATCATGCCTTAAACCCATATTATGACCAATTTCATGTGCAAGTGATCTATTAGTGCCCGCACAAATCCAAGAGATTACAGAAAAAGCGGCATCCGCATTATAATTAGTTGGATCTAAATTTAAATACCCATATGCACAATAAGTAGTTCTAGGAACATCCGTAATTAATGCAACTAAATCCGCTCCATGAGCATCTCTTAAAGCACTAACTGTTGCATCAGTTCCTACCCAATTTAAATCTGTACTAGGGTTAGTCGTTTCCTGATAATTAACTTCTTGACTATGCCGAAGATTAAAAGTATGAGAAACACCACTATTAGTGTTAATCATATTTAGGTCTGCTACCCAAGTTGCAAAAGCAGCTTCTACACTTGCCACCCCTCCATAGTTGGCAGCTATACTTGGAGTGTAGACCAACATAAGATCAATAGTCGCTGCTTCACACGTACTACTTTCATCGCACACTCCTATCATAGAGTTCCTAGATTGGGAATAATTATCTCTAAGGCTAGAAATTATAATAGCATCATTTCCTTCGTCAATTTGTGTATCTTCTAGTTCTGCTATTGCATAGACACCAGATTGATTGAGGGGTAATATAAGTTGCTGTTTACCTTTTTCATCTTGAATTCTTCCAGACCACATTCCTTTTGATTCTCCAAATATTACAGAGCTATGAGGCTGGTTTTGTATTTTTCCAACCCATACTTTTGATCCATTATCATATGTTTCCATTCGCATAAAATCTGCAAAAAACCAATTCCCATCAAACGTTTTGACTGTTAATAATTGATCTCGTCCTAGTCCATCAAAATTGGTACACCTGACTTTTACTGCGTTGTAGGTTTTCTGTATATTTTTTACTTGTTCTGTAAAATTCACATCATCAATATCTTCTTCAAAAAGCACTGTTTGAGCAAATAAACTCTGGGCAGCTATACCTAAAGAAAAGAGAACAATCGATAGATATAAAGTACATCTATGTTTCATTTATTTCTATTAAATTGTAAAGAAATAAGGCACGATAATTTAGATAGAAGGATGCATTAGAAACGATGTAGCAATAAATTTACAAATTTAGAGTAGCTTATTTTGTTCTTAGTTTTTTTCTTGAAAACGGGAGTTATGTTGATATAATGACTGTTTTCAAGAAGAAAAATAAGCAGTATAAATTGTAAGTTTATTTTTTCATCGTTCCTTAGTAAGTCGGTAGCAAGCAACCTTCTCCTTTAATTTATGGAATGATTCTCTTATGGAAAGTGATAGAACAATCTATCAAATCTTAGTTAGGTAGGGGGATATAAATTCTCAATTTTGCATGAAGCGTTTTGAATGTGCAGCCGTTTTTACGCTTAGTATTTTCGTTTTATTGTGTCCCGTTTTATTCAAAATTCAACATTAAGAACTTATGGGGAATTGTATAAGAATAGTATGGTTTAAAAATACAGATACAAAGGTAAGAATTAGCTCAAAAGTAGGATCTGCTAATTGATTTGGAGTTTGATTGAAATAAGGATATACATAGGAATAAGCAGTAATTGTACCAAATTAAAAAGTAATTGCTCATTTTATTAATTCATCGCTACTTATTTGTCAGAATCAGGATTCACAAGATTTTAGGATTAACGGGACTGTGAGTGGCAGCACCATCTAAAATTCTGCTAATTCTAAAATCCTAGAAATTCTGATTTTGACTTGGGCAATGAATAAACTTATCGTAATTTCGTCAAAAAAAACCTTATGAGTTTTAATACAATAGACCTAAGTGTAAAAGATTACATTTTAACCCTTACCTTAAACAGACCAGAATCCCTAAATTCTTTTACGGTAGAAATGGCCAATGAATTAATCCAAGCTTTTAATCAAGCAAGTGAAGATGATGCCATTCGTGCTATTGTCGTAACAGGAGCAGGGCGTGCTTTTTGTGCAGGTATGGATTTATCCATAGAAGGAAATGTTTTTGGTTTAGATGAGGACTATCAACCAACGCTGGCTGATATGGAAAATAAACTAGATGATCCAGCGGTTGTGAATGGGGTAAGAGACACTGGTGGCCGTGTAGTCTTAGCTATATATGATTGTAAAAAACCAGTGATTGCAGCTATCAATGGCGCTGCAGTTGGCATTGGGGCGACTATGACTTGTGCGATGGATATTCGCTTGGCTTCTGAATATGCTAGAATAGGTTTTGTTTTTAATAAAATAGGCATTACGCCAGAGGCATGCTCCACTTGGTTTTTGCCTAGGATTGTAGGTATTTCTACGGCTTTAGAATGGGTATATACTGGAGAGATACTAAAGCCTGAAACCGCTTTGGGAGCGGGATATGTTAAAGGCGTTTATCCTGCTGGAGATTTACTGGAGGAAGCGTATAAAATAGCACGTAAGATAGCTAGTCATAGCCCTGTAGCGATTACCTTAACTCGTCAAATGATGTATCGAAATGCCGCCCAAGATCACCCGATGGCTGCTCATAAAGTAGATTCTCTTGCTATTTATTATGCAAGTCTGGGAGATGGGAAGGAAGGGGTACGGTCTTTTCTAGAAAAACGAGCCCCTAATTTTGACAAAAAATCGTCTACAGATATGCCTGATTTTTATCCTTGGTGGGGGAAGTAGATCGCTTCGCTGTCAGAGGTCAGATCGCTATGCTGTCAGATCGCTTCGCTGTCAGACTTATGACGTTGACTCCTAGACTTGTTTGAGATTTTGAAAAACTTGGCTTCTAGCTTACACCTCGTAGTCAACATCATACGTCTGACAGCCGTAGGCGGTCTGACAGCGCAGCGATCTGACCTCTGCCAGCGAAGCGGTCTGACTTATATAATCTCTTCAAATTCATCTTCGGCCGACTCCTTTCTTCGGCCTAAGGCTGCTAATTTTTGCTGATGCATTATCGGTAAAGCTGATTGGACTTGATGAATGAAAGTTTCATCTACAATTTCCTTAATCGCTTCTACAGAATCAAGGTCATCTCCAGAGCGAAATTTATAGGTTTGTTCATAAAGTCCTGCCTCAAATTTTACGGCATATTTGCTATCATGTAAAAAGATCGTAATTTTTAAGCTTGGGTGCGGAATGTCTCCTACAATTCTCATGAATAGGTGTTGGTAATGCTTTTCGAAAGCAAGGTATATAATGATTGGTGTTCTGGATATTTCTTTAGGTAGTCAATATGTCTTTGAATGGTTTGTTGGTCGCCTCTCCTCGCAGGTCCTGTCTGCATATCGTATGGAGGTTTTCTATGTGTTTTTTCGATAGTTTCTTGAATTAAGGGTTTTAATATATCAAAATCTAAACCTTCTTGCGCACAAATCTTGGCACCTATATACAGTAAATGATTCGTGAAATTATTGACCACCACAGCCGCTACATGGATAACTGCTCTTTCTTGATCTGTAAGGATTCTTACCTCTTTACTTATTATTCTTCCTAACTTTCCTAATTGTTTTTGGGCTTTTTCTTTTTTTGCGAAGATACAAATCGGAATGTTTTTAAAATAAACATGCTGTCCCTTTGTAAAAGATTGCAAAGGGTAAAACACCCCAAAATTTTTAAAGTACTTAGCTAAAACTTTACTGGAAACAGAACCAGAAGTGTGGACAATAATTTTTTTTGACAGCCTTTTATTCTTGGCTAGTTGTTCTGCTACTTTAGCGATGGCATCATCACTGACTGCTATAATGTATATTTCAGAAGAGGCTTCAATTTTGGATAAATCACTAGTTGGTCTAGCCTTGATACTACTTGCTAGTTCGGTGGCATTCTTGTGGGAACGACTATATACTTGTACTACTTTTATCTTTTTATTAAAGAGTCTTTTTCCTAGGTGGTAACCTACATTACCTGCTCCAATTAAGGTGATTTTCATCGGTTGTTATTGTAATACTTCAGTAACGATAAAATAATAACCTCGCCCAACTTGGCGGACTTATTATTTCATCGTTACTCAGTTTGTAAAATTGAATGAAGAGTTGGAGAGGTGTAGAGAATTTAAAACACTTTACATCTATCTACCTCTGCGTTCAATATTTCAACTACAATAATACAACTCGCTTAACAATTACTTCTTGTTCTGCACTAATTTTAGTAAAATAAATCCCTTTAGGGAAATTACTTATATTAAAGTCAATCGATACATTAGAATTTTCCTGCTGAATCGCAGGTTGTAATAATCGACCATTGACATCATATAACTCAATGGAAACTGGTACTGGATTGGGTAAAGTAATCTGTATTTGAAAGTTCCCTGTGTTGGGATTGGGCATTAATAGTACGGTTTCCTCCAATAGTAATTGATTAGTACTAGTTAGCATTTGTACTTCATAATCAGAGGTATAAGAACAACCGAATTCGTCGACTATTGTTAAAGTATAATTACCTACTTCAACATTTTCTAAATTTTGATTGGTCGAAACTATAGTATTATCGTTTGTCCATGTGTAAGAAACCATTCCAAAGCGATCATCAACTTCAATTACAATCCCCCCATCTGCTCCTGTTGATACATCTTGGATAGCAACTTCTAATATAGGAGAGATTAACCCTTCCGTATCATTTATATTTAAAAAATTAACTTCCTCTACGAGAAGACATCCTCTTGCGTCAGTAACAGTTACTAAATAAACCGTTGCAGAACCTCCGTTTGATCCTTCAAAGACTTCATAAGTGAAAGGTGGGACACCTCCATTAACACTTACAAAGTTGGCAATTGCTTCATTTGGAATACTACATTTTAAATCAAATGCAAATAAAATTTGATCGCCCGTATTTGGTATCAAAAAGGTAGGATCATACTCTAAAGACATGTCTGATATTTGAGTAACCATAAAAGAACAAGTAGCTGTATTACCTGCATCATCAATAGCCAGATATTCTATTAGTGTCTCTCCTTGTGGGAATTCACTTCCACTTTCCAGTCCTTGTAATAATTCTAATTGTACCATACTACAATCATCACCAGTTACCAGTTCATAGACCACTGGAATATTACAGGAATTGGTCATTACTCTATTTTGTGGACAATCAATAGTAGGTGGAGTTGAATCTGTCCCTTCCGTCAAAAGTACATCAGACACGGAAAAACAGCCAGATATATCAGTTACAGTTACAGAGTAGTTTCCTGAAGGTAGATCTGTAATTGCTGAATCTTCACTTCCTGTTGACCAATTATAAATAAAAGGGCCATTATCACTTGTTATTGTTGTATTAATCATACCATTTGTGGCCCCACAGTTTGGCTCGAAAGTAACAAAATCTATGCTAAATGGCGTACAATCAAAGCCTTCTAATTCCAATGTTTGAATTTCTGAACATTCATTTTCATCGGTAATAGTGACATTATAAGTCCCCGATGACAAATCTGTAATAGTGGTCGTCGTATCTCCTGTAGACCATAAGTAAGTATAAGTGCCTTGTCCATCTACCGACGCAGTTATACTGCCATCAGAGCCGCCTAACTCAGTAATATTCTCTACTGTAAAGTTTACTGAAAAAGGAGAACAATCTACTTCATTCAACACAACTGATTGGGTTGCCGTACAGCCCTTTTCATCCGTTACAGTCACACTGTAAGTACCAACTGGTAAATCCGTAATAGTGTTGGTAGTATTACCTGTTGACCATAAGTAAGTGTAGGTGCCCAGCTCGTCTACTGTTGCACTTATACGTCCATCCGATCCATTTATGATATCCTGTTCTGTATTAAGTTGAATAGAAATAGTAGAGCATTCGATACCAGCAATAGTTGTAGATGCTGTAGTCTCGCAACCATTTTGATCCGTCACTGTCAAATCATATGATCCCTCCGCTAAATTGTTGATTGTTGCATCTGTAGCTGAATTAGACCATTTATAAGTATATCCATCATTTCCTCCACTTGCAGTAGCACTAATTGATCCGTCCATCGCGCCTACTCTAGAGATTGGGCTAGAAGAAAATTCAATTGCGATAGGACTAGGTTCTGCAACGCTTACTAAACTAACTTGGGCACAATTATTAGCATCTGTTACGAATACCATATAATTACCCTCAGGAAGATTTATTAGGTCACTATTATTAATTTCATAAGGCGGCAGTCCACCAATTACGCTAGGAATGATTGAAGCATCATTAGCATTTGAACAACTTACATTTTGGACTATAGTAGATATTATAATAGGATCAGGAGCACTTACTTCAAGTACTTCAATCGTACTACAGCCACTAGTACGTTCTGTCACTTCTACTTCGTAAGTACCCGTACTAAGATTCCCGAAAGAGGGTTCAGTAGATCCATCTGGCCAAAGATAATCAAGATCAACACCTACTGTTGACAAAGCAGTAATTTGACCATCTTCCACATCACTACAGCTTTGATTAGCTATATCAAAGTTCTTCACTATTTCTGGAGCAGCTTCTACCATCGTCGACTCTACAATATCCGTCACACCATCACTGACCGTAACCGTATAAATTCCAGGTGCTAAATTGTCAATACTAGCATCAGTTTCTCCATTTGACCAAATAAAAGAATAGTCGCCGGTACCATCCAAAGCATTTACACTTGCTGTCCCATCATTCATTCCAAAACAAGTTTCATCCGTTTTCATCGCATTAACAGATAAAGCAGCAACCAAGGACTCTTGTAAAAAGCAGACTTCTAAAGACCAAGAATTTAAACTCCCTCCATCATCATCTGCATCATCATTGACCACTAAAACCCAATCTCCATTAGCAGCTGATCCATCAAAAACATTTAATGCATCTAATGAATTATATCGTCCCCCATCAGCAGGTGGACAAGGGATACTCTCGAAACTTTCGGCATCATCGTCATCAAAATTTATGTTTACGTTTTCTTCAAATAAGCATGGGAAGAATAGTAATATAGCTACATCTTCTGCTGGATTACTTAGCCCTATTGCAAGATCCGAAACAAAAGTATGATCGATTTGTAGATTTAAAACATTGACATCGGTGACAATCCCTTCATCTGGGATAGTAATAGTGGAAGTAATAGTTGGCGCACCTATTGTACTAATCTCTATAGGCACCTCTTCACTATCATAAATTTTACAAGCGATATTAGAAGTTAAAAATGTAAAAGTTTCTGATTCTTTATTACTCAAACATGCACCTTCCGCTATTACTTTCCAATAATACCTAGTATTTGAGGCTAAAGAATTTGGGATAGAAAAAGCGTTAGCTGTGATATCTGCATAAGTAATGGGATTAGAAAAACCCAAATCTGTCGCTATCTGTAGCGTATATTTCTCCGCACCTTCTAGCTCATTCCAAGCAAAAGTAGCAGTAGGTTCTACAGCTTCATTATTATTAGTTGGGGTATCTAATACTAAATCCTTCGTAGTATCAACGATAGTCAAACTTAGATCCCTAGTTTGGGTGCCAGTAGTACCTGTAATATTGACTACAAAATCATAAGTGCCAGGGGCCACTGTCTGGTCAGGAAGGAGCGTAAGATTAACTTCATTTGGTGGAATAAAATCATTATTGGAAAAGGAAGATACTATTCCGGTAGGTAAACCTGTAGTCGACAAAGCTACAGAACCATCCAGTGTACCAGAGACATTCACCTCTACTTGATAGGTAGCAGGAATTTCGAGGCAAGTTTCTTTATTAGCTTCATCAATAAATACTAAAAAATCATCTCTTACAGGTTCAATTGCAAAATCGAAATTCGATATATCAAAAAAGATATTGTTAGAAGCACGTATCATGATTCTAGCCTCATCTGTTTCAACATTAGGTACAATGACCTCTGCAGTACCTGTATTTGGTGTATTACTTAAAATAGTCTGCGTAAAATTCAAACCACCATCAACAGACAAAAGAATATCCACTAAATCTTCATTAATAGGGCTAGCTGAAGTATTAGCTACATCCCAAGTGACTATTTCTTTAGCCCCTCCAATCCAGTTAATATCGCTGGTATTAGGAGCAAGCACCAAGAAAGGACCCGCTTGGTCATTGACTATAATATTCATGTCATCTTCGTCAGTACATCCACCCCCCATATTATTATCTCTAACTGTAAATCGAAAACTTAAATCTCTAGCCACAGAAGGTAACACCTCCCATCTATTATCCAGATTTCGTGCTAAAAATCTTAGATCAGGAAAAAAACGATCTGGGGAAGTTGTCGGTGGATTACTTCTAAATAATGGGCCTCCACTATTAGTAGATGCTGGTGGTTGCGTAGAGTTTTCTCTATCCATTTGTTCCCAAGTATAGCTTAAGGCTCCTCCATTTGGGTCAGAACTTATCCCACTTAAAACAAAAGGCGTAGACTTTGGAATGATATGATCTGCTCCAGCATCTGCGATAGGCGCATCATTATTTAAGTCCGTTAATTGAGCACAATCATTATCATCTGAAGTAAGAAAATTACTGATCTCTTCTAAACTTTGGGCATGAAAATATACATCTGATTGGTTTTGAACATTTTGGCTACCACAAATCCCTGCATAGGCCATAATGGTGGAACCACCTCCTGGCTCTACGGCAGAAGGTAACCATCTATTATTACCTCCACATGCTTCTCTAGTTCCATTGAATGTATGTTCTGCACCAAATTGATGCCCAAACTCATGGGCAACAAAATCAATATCGAAAAAATCTCCTTCTGGTTCATCCGATCCTGTTACCCCTTCAGCCTTTGATCGAAAACTACAAATTACTCCAAGGCCCGCAATACCACCACCACCCGTACTAAAAACATGTCCTACATCATAATTACTGGAACCTATAATTTCGTCTATTGTCTCCTGATTTTGATCTAGCATTTCTACTCCATCAAAATTATCATACGGATCAGTACTTGGATTAAGAAAAATAATATCTGAATTATTAGGTATAATTTGAAGGGATACAGCCAATTCATTTTCAAACACGCCATTTATTCTTGTGATACTGGCGTTCATTGCAGCTAGGGCATCCGCAATAGTTCCTCCATGATATTGTGCATACTCTCCTGTACAAGCTAGTGCTAAACGATAAGTACGCAACTGACAATCTCCTGCTTGTTGACTTCTACTTTGTCCTGAAAATGAATGTCTATCTTCCTGTCGTCTAATCGTACATTCCAATCCATTATTAACTACTTTTCGATCTTTCCTGTTATAGACGACATGGTTGATTATATTAGAGGAATTATAGGTATCAATTACACTCGTATTCCCTGCCCCTATTATCAAGGCTTGAAGTCCTTTTGGAGACCAAGAAAATCGAACAGTAGTCGTAGGGTCTGCCATACTTTGTCCTGCAAAAGATCGAATATTAGGATACTTTTTAGTTAAGTCTGGATGTAAGACAGGAGCTTCTTCAATAATAAATTCCTCTAAGGTTCCATCTCCTAAAGGTAATGTTAAAACAGTAGGATTCGATTTAGCCTGTGCACTAAATCGGAGTGGGGTCTGATCCAATATATCGCTAAGTATTTCCTCTTGTAATTGTAAGATAATATGTTTTTGAGGAAAATTTTTAGTAGTGGAAAGTGCTTGTTTAGATTTTGGGAATGACCAAGGATTTGAATCAATTTGAGACCAACAAGGTATTATTATTACAATAGAAAGGAATAAGGAAAATACAGTTCGAACTGGGGTCATACGTTATAATTTTATGCCTAATAAATGCATAAGAGGTTTACATTTTAGGCTAGATCTCGAATAGGTGCGTTTTGAACGATCAAAATAGCAAATAAAATATTTATAAAAAGAAGAATTCCAAACAATTTTTATATCCTGTCATTTTTTTGACGATATATTAGATTTTCTTTTGCACTAAAACCTAATTAAATGTTGCAAAAACTTAGTTTTTAAACGAGGATTCTCCATTAAGGATACACTTTAAGAAAAAGAATCATATTTATGTTGTATTCTAATACTGTTCTTTGATACTGTATTTGTAACTATTTGGAGTATAACAATATAGAGGAATGAGAAATTCACAAAGTAGGTGGTTAAATGGAAAGGTAATTCGTAGGATAAAAAATACAATAGATGGGTTTATAGAAATACTATTTGACAAAAAACACGGTAAATTATATTGAACGCAGAGACGCAGGCTACCCATCTATAGATTGTCAGGTAAAAAGCGGTATCGCTGATTGCTTTCCTTTGTCTAAAATCCGTTGCTAAGGGATGGGGTGGAAATAAAAAATGTTTAAAATCAAACCATTACAAAATGGTTGATTTTCAAGGATAGATATATACTACGGACAGGATAGATTGCTGAATTTATTTTTGAATTAGACTTCCCAAATCTTGAAGATTTTGTAAGTCTGTCGGGATCGAACTTACAAAGTCTTTGAGACTTGGGAAGTTTCATTTTCGGTAATTTATCCTGTTTCGAGTATAGAACAATAAATCTCTGCATCTTTGCGTCTCTACGTTCAATTATAGACGGGTAGCAGAGGCGCAAAGATGCAGAGTTATTTTTGTATCAAAATTTACTTACCTCTTTTTAGAAAAACACACCATTACTTCCGCTTAGCCGAAATGCCCATCTTCATAGAAGCATTGGCACTCATACTACCCAATGGGCCACCAGTCAAGGTCATTTTACCTTTTAGATTAGGGGTCACATCAGAGGAAATAGCCCAACCTGTCTTTTCATCAACGATAATCGTACCTGTAATAGGGCCTTCCATATCATAACTAATCTGCATACCTTGAAATTCTAAGGCACCATCTCCGTCTATAGTTTTAGCAGTACCACCGACCGTAATAATAGCTTTTCCATCTTTACGTTCTGTGAGAGTATAAGTCTGGTCTAGGCTCATATTAACCATACCCATGGCTTCTGTCTTTAGGTTCCAAGTGCTACCCACTTCAGGGTTTCCTTGGATAATACCAGATAGATTCCTCAAAGTATTAGTAATACCTTCTGTTCCAAATTGAGAGACAATTTGTTCCGCCCCTTGCTTATTCATACTTTTTGAAAGATCACCAATGATTGCTTGTACTCCTTCCGTTTTTTCAATAATCCCATTTTTATTATAAGATACTTGAAAACGTTTACCAACGGTTTCTCCTAAAGATTTTAAAGGAGAATTTTTACTTCCTTCTTTATCCGCAGAGTCATATTTTATATCTCCAACCATAGGTACTTTTTGCTGAAAAGCTACTCTTTGAATCGTTACATCTGTTTTAAAATCACCTGAAGGAGCTACCTCCATTATTTTAAATGCATATTCTGTATCTTGACGACCAGTAGTGGACATATCTTGTCCCATTACACTAATATCCATATTGGTATGTTGAGTAACAGTGTATCCAAAATTATCGCCCTTTGTCACGTTCATAGTAGAGGACAAAGGTTTTGTTGCGCTACAAGCAGCAAGAAGGCATAAACTAGTTGCCAAAAAAGACAATCTAAATAAGGAATTCATATTTTAATATATTAGGTTCAATTGAAGAGAAAAGATGGTTATTTCGAGGAAAGAATTATATAATTATATAGTTATGAAATTGTCCAGAGTTTTATGCTGAGCTTGCTTACAAGTCATCAGAATAACCTAAGGAACGATGTAGCAATAAATTAACAAATTTAGGGTAGCTTATTTTGTTCTTATTTTTGCTCTTGAAAACGGGAGTTATGTTGATATAATGACTGTTTCCAAGGAGAAAAAGAAGGATGAGTGAGTGATCCTGCAAGGTGAATGTCCAGTGGACATTCAAACGAACGAACCGCAAAGCGGATGGGATGCACAGAAGCAGTATAAATTGTAAGTTTATTTTTTCATCGTTCCTAAGACAACTTCTATAAGTAAAATTCAACATTCCTATTCGATATAACAATAGCTTAGTCATTCTATAACATTATTTTAGGATATTAAACATTATAACTTGCTTTTCGCTAAAATCAAAATGAGAAAAATAAATCTAGCTTATACATTTTAAATTGTGTAGAATAAGGTCATAGCAGTAGCTTTTATATAGTTCTTTAGAGGGAGCAAATTTGTTTTGTTTTTTTATAAAAAAACAAAACAAATTTGCTCCCTCTAAAAATAATATTAAACATACTTGTTGCCGAGTCTTAAGCCAAGAATACTATAATTCACTGATTTTCAAGAAAATATTTTTTGTTTTTTGAATTTATTTTCAGCGAAAACCAAGTCATAATTGATAACGAATTAGTTCAAAGCAAGTTTGATAATTAACTAGTTAATATAACTAGTATTTATTTATTTTAAATAATAAAATTAATTCATTTTGACATCTTTTATATGCGTTCATTTAATTAAATTTGTGGGCATAATTAAGTAGACTTGTTACCCTTTAAGAAACACGTAATGACTTTAGAGCAAATGGCTGTTAAGGAAACCAACTTTGAGTTTCCAAATCAAACAAAATTTTATAAGGGAAAAGTAAGAGATGTATACACCATTGACCATGAGTTAATTATGGTGGCATCTGATCGAATTTCTGCCTTTGACCATGTACTCCCTCGTCCTATACCCTTTAAAGGACAGGTTTTAAACCAAATTGCGACTTATTTCTTGAATGCGACGCGGGACATTGTACCTAATTGGTTAACAGCTACACCAGATGAAAATGTGGCTGTAGGAGTTGCCTGTGATCCTTTCAAAATAGAAATGGTTATTAGAGGATATTTGGCGGGTCATGCATGGAGAACCTATAAAAGTGGGCTAAGAATGCTATGCGGAGTGCCACTACCTGATGGATTAAAAGAAGGAGATAAATTGCCAAAGCCAATTATTACACCAGCCACTAAAGCAGAAGAAGGACATGATGAAGATATATCCAAAGAAGCTATTCTACAACAAGGTATAGTAAGTTCAGGAGATTATGAACTCTTAGAAAAGTATACCTATGCACTCTTTGAGCGAGGTACAAAAATGGCAGCCGAACAGGGCCTCATTCTAGTGGACACTAAATATGAGTTCGGAAAAAAAGGCGGTACAATCTATTTGATAGATGAGATTCATACTCCTGATAGTTCTCGATTTTTTTATAAGGACGGGTATGCAGAACGACAAGCTAAAGGAGAACGACAAAAGCAGTTGTCCAAAGAATTCGTTAGAGAATGGCTCATGGAGAATGGATTCCAAGGTTTAGATGGACAAAAAATGCCCTATATGCCTGATGAAATGGTGAATCTTGTAACTGAACGATATATCGAATTGTATCAAATAATAACAGGAAAAGATTTTCAAAGAGCAGATACTAGGCATGTAATAACTCGTATAGAGAAGAATATTATGCGATATTTGGAAGGGGAATAGCTCCTATCAAAAACCCAATAAAAGAAACTATGCAATAAATAACCTCGTATATTGAGTATACTCGAAACAGGATAAATTACCAAAAACGAAACTTCCCAAGTCTCGAAGACTTTGTAAGTTCGATCCCGACAGACTTACAAAATCTTCAAGATTTGGGAAGTCTAATTCAAAAATAAATTCGGCAATCTATCCTGTCCGTAGTATAAGT
>CAYOBX010000045.1:0-1189 GCA_964402245.1 uncultured Saprospiraceae bacterium
ACTTAGAAGCTAAAGGCTGATTGCTAATAGCTACTCTGGTTCTTCCATATTTAATTGCTCTATATTCTTACTTACACTCAAAATAATGCCGAAAGAGATACAAGTGAATATTAATGAGGTACCACCATAGCTTACCATCGGTAAATTTTGTCCTGTAACAGGTATTAAATGAACGGCTACTGCTATATTTATCAATGCTTGAATGACCATGCTTAGAGTAAGACCTAAAGCCAACATTGCACTAAATCCTTTACTACTGTTTGTTACTAATCTGGCGACTCTAAATAATAAGAGCAGGTATAATCCTATAATGATAACCCCTCCTAGCAATCCGTATTCTTCGCAAATAGTAGAAAAGATAAAATCGTTATAAGGATTTGGTAATGAGTTTCTTAGCAAACTATTCCCTGGTCCTAATCCTATCAATCCACCACTCGCAATAGCCATCATAGAATGTTGTACTTGATAGCCTCCATCATTACTATTAAATTCTCGCATTCTTGCGGTCCAAGTTTTTGCTCGAACAATTTCGGGGAAAAAATCTCCCAAAATAATCAAAACGGCAAAGACCATGACCATACACATGATTAGCAGGCCTATATATTTCATATCTACCCGACCAATAAACATCATTAACATACAGGTTAGAAATAATAATATAGCTGTTGATAAATCCGCTGGTGCAATCAATCCACAAATAATCACTACTGGAATGATTACTGGTAGAAAAGCACTATTAAAATCTCTAATATATTCTGTTATAGAAATTGCCTTCGCTAAATAAATAATCACTGCTAATTTGGCGAAATCTGAAGTTTGAAAAGTCAAGCCAACAAATGGTATTTCAATCCATCTTCTACCTTGGTTCTCGCCTTCGAGCGCCAATGTATACACCAAAAGAGGTATGGCTAGCAAAAAAAGGGTCGCTGCCATCTTAGAATACCGCATGGGGTGCATTAGGTAGCAGATATAGGTCAAAAACAAACCAAAGCCAAGTAGTAATAAATGCTTCATTAAGAAAAAGCCCGTATTACCTTGATGGTATTGAAATGCTAATGTACCCGTAGAGCTATACACAATCACGATAGAGAACATCGCCAATAAGGCTACAATCATCCATATTACTGGATCACCTCTTAATTCAGCAGAAATTCTACTACCTAGGGACATGTATTAATTTTCTAATTAT
>CAYOBX010000045.1:1289-19529 GCA_964402245.1 uncultured Saprospiraceae bacterium
TTAAAATAGTCAGAAATCTTCCTAAAACACTTTTAGCCCGTAGTAATTTTTGTTTATATATTTCTTAACACCTATCAAATATTGATACGTATAAGAAATGGAATAATACCACTACAAAAGCTTAACTTTTCTCGGAAGTTTTTCAAATAGTCCAAAGTGAGCATTATAAAATTAAATAGAAAGGATACCTATTTGTCTTTCATAATATCTCAGAAAAGGCAGATGTAGTTTTCTCATGGTACATGAGCAAGAAATTTATATATTTTCCTTACTCTAGTTCTTGGTTCAAGATACTAAAGTTTCTAAAGAAACTAGCATGAAGTACCAAGTTTTATTGTTGTAATTCAAGCAATGAATGATCGCGATGCAAATGCAATCATTAAGCTACAATTCATTGATTATCAGAAACTTATGCTATCTAATTTTTAATGTAATAATTGTAAGTATAGCTAATAAAACCCCGACAATCCAAAATCTAGAAACAATTTTTGCTTCGTGCATTCCCTTCTTCTGATAATGGTGATGTAAAGGTGACATCAAGAATATTCTTCTCCCTTCCCCATACTTTTTCTTAGTATATTTAAAGTAAGAAACCTGTAGCATGACGGATAAATTTTCTGCTAAGAAAATACCGCATAGCAAAGGAATCATTAACTCTTTTCTAATTAAAATAGCTAAGGTTGCAATTACGCCTCCTAGCATCAGACTACCTGTATCGCCCATAAAGACTTTAGCAGGATAAGCATTATGCCATAAAAATCCGACACATCCTCCTATCAAACAAGCACTATAAATTACTAGCTCTTCACTATAGGGCAGATATAGTATATTCAGATATTCCGCAAAAACGGTATTACTAGATACATAGGCCAAAATACAGAGTGTAGCACTTACTATAGCCGAAACACCTGTTGCCAATCCATCTAAACCATCTGTCAGATTTGCCCCATTTGATACCGCAGATACGACTACGATTATCAAGGGAATAAATAAAAATCCAACATATTTCTTAGCGTCCTTTCCTAGAAAAAATAAAAAATCAGAATAATTCAATTCATTATTTTTCATAAAAGGGACCGTTGTTAAAGGTTCCTTGATATACGCCCAATCCTTCACTTTTAAAGGATTTGCTTCATCTATTGGTAATTCTGATATTTCTGTAATCGTATAATTTTTATCCATAGCCGCTTCTATATCCATTCTCACTACTACATCTTGGCTATAAAGCATCACAATACCCACGATAATACCTAATACAATTTGTCCTAATATTTTAAATCTTCCTTTAAGCCCTTCTTTATCTTTTTTGAAAACTTTAATATAATCGTCCAAAAATCCTATACCCGCCATCCATATAGTAGCGAATAGCATTAATAAGGCATAGGTATTTGTTAAGTCATTGAGTAAGAGGCAAGGAATCATTATTGCCAAAACAATAATAACACCGCCCATGGTAGGCGTTCCTTCTTTTTCTTTTTGTCCTTTCAAGCCTAAATCTCGAACCGTTTCTCCGACTTGCTGCCTTCTTAGAAAGCGTATTATTTTACCTCCAAATATTATAGAAATAATTAAAGATAAAATAGCTGCTAAGCCTGCTCTAAAGGTTATAAATTGAAAAAGACTTGCTCCTTTTATTTCGTATGTTGTCTCAAGCCACTCAAATAGATGGTAAAGCATAGTTTTTCTCCCGTTGGTATAAAATTCTCTTTATTTAGCTTTCCCTTTTAGAAGAATAATCTACCTGTATGTTTAATATAGTCCTAGTTAGTAAAGTATTGTATTGGGCTGTAGTTACCAATTATAATCGTTAGGCTAAGGGGCTTTATCTTGAGAGTCGACAACAAGTATGTTTACTATTTTTCTTTAGAGGTAGTGATTTTGTTAGGTTTTTTTATAAAAAAACCTAACAAAATCACTACCTCTAAAGAAAAACATCAAAGCTACTGCTTGCCGATCACCAAAATACAATCTCGTAATTATTTGATTACTAGATAGTTATATTTTTAGTCTGACAACTATATTGACTTGCCCTTTTGTCAAAAATTCAGAAAATAATATTATTACTAAATGATTAAATCTTTTTAAATATTAAAAAAAAAACACTAACTTACTAGTTGATTTTTGTAGATTGCCATTTTTACTTAAATGACAGCTACTTAGACAAGAATAATTTAGAACTAAATGACTGATTATCTGTAAAAAAACAGATACAGCGAGTATAAATAACTTTTATTTGGATTGTTAATAGAAAATAAATGCCTTTCCCAATCTTTATAAAAATTACTCGCTGTAATCTGTTCAAAACATCAATCTGAGAATGATAATAGTTCTTAGTTTAAATTACTTCAAAGGCGTTGTAGGTTGCAGCTTTGCCATCATTACATGCGTGACTATGTTTTTGATTCCTTCAGCAAGGCTGCTCCCTTAACGCTAACGCAATTTGTTTATTAAAGTCTGTTTATCGTCAAAAGGAAACTTTTCCCCTTTTATTTCTTGGTATTTTTCATGTCCTTTTCCAGCTATTAGGATAATATCTCCCACCTTAGCTATTTTACAAGCTGTTTTTATGGCTTGTTCTCTATTTTCAATCACTAATACTTTGGAGGAAGCTGATTCTGGAACACCTTGTTCCATTTCTTCCAAAATATGATGCGGGTTTTCACTGCGAGGATTATCTGATGTCAAAATAATGGTATCACTTTTTTGACAAGCTACTTTGGCCATAATAGGCCTTTTCGTTCGATCCCTATCTCCTCCACAGCCAACCACTGTTATAATCTGTTGTGCCTTAGTGGCTATTTTCTGAATAGTGTCTAATACATTTTCTAGTGCATCTGGCGTATGGGCATAATCTATAATACCTATTTTACCTTGAAGTACTACCGTATCAAACCGACCTTCTGCTGCTTTAAGATTGCTAAGTATTAATAGTAATTCTTCAGGATCAACTCCTAATAAATCTCCTACTCCATACACCGCTAATAAGTTATAAGCATTGAATACGCCGATCAATCTACAAAATACGGCTTGGTCATTGAATGTTAGATGGAGTCCATCTACTCGATTTTCCAATATTTTAGCTTTATAAGTTGCTATTCTTTGCAAACTATAAGTAGCTATTTCCGCTTTTGTATTTTGCACCATTATCTTACCTTGCTTATCATCTATATTGGTCAAAGCAAAAGCAGTTGCAGGTAAATCATCAAAGAACTTTTTCTTTGCGTTGATATACTCTTTGAAAGTGTTGTGGTAATCCAGATGATCGTGGGATAGATTTGTAAATATCCCTCCTCTGAATTGTAAACCTTTTATTCTGTTTTGGTGAATTGCGTGTGAACTGACTTCCATGAATGCATAGTCGCATCCAGCTTCTACCATCTGTTGTAGTAAAGCGTTGATTGTCAGTGCGTCGGGTGTTGTGTGTGTAGCGTTTAGGACTTGGGAACCAATCTTATTTTCTACGGTAGACAAGAGTCCAACTTTATATCCCAATTGGGTGAATAATTGGTATAAAAGGGTAACACTCGTTGTTTTTCCATTCGTTCCAGTAACGCCTATTAGCTGTAGTTTCTTTGACGGGTGATCGTATATATTTTGAGCGATTAGGCCCAATGTAACAGATGTATCTGTTACTTGTATATATGTTGTGTGAGCTGCTTGATCTTCTTCTTTAGGTAAATCCTCACAAACAATTGCAACGGCACCTTGTTTAATAGCTTTCGGAATGTACTGATGTCCATCCACTTGTGTGCCTCGCACTGCTACAAACAGGCTACCCTGCTCTACTTTTCTAGAATCAAAAACGGTCGAAGTTATTTGTTTGTCGGAATTGCCGATAGTGTTCTTGATAGCAATTCCTGATAATAATTGATAAATTTTCATAGTGTGAGGAGCTTTTAATTAATAAGCCTATCCTAGATGGAGCTTAATTTGTTGTCCTCTAATTTTGGTGCCTGGGATCAGTGATTGTTTAACCACTTTACCTACGCCACCAACTGTAACTTCTAGTCCTCTATTTTCTAGTATAAATAGGGCATCTCTCAAACCCATACCTACCACGTTAGGGACTTCTTTATCCGGAATCGTTCTTCTGTTAAAACTTAAAGAATCAGATTCTGCATGAATCAAAGTCCAATCTGAAGTAGAGAGTTGTCGATGTTGCAATCCTAAGTGAGTAAAAATAGCATGAAAATCATCTTGATAGCCTATATCCATTTTAGGTAATTCCTCTGTTCGGAGTTTGGATATTTGACTGTTCACGTTTGTCATGGATTGGTAGAATGCTGGTTGGGTTTCAAAACACCGATCAGCAATTTTCCGAAAAACAGGACCTGCTACATCTCCCCCATATATGCTATGCAATCGGGGATCATCTATAACGACGATACAAGAGTAGATTGGATTTTCTGCGGGAAAGTATCCCACAAAAGAGGCTACGTGATGAATTTCAGTTTTCTTTATCTTATGGTAATTGGCTTGTGCAGTACCTGTTTTACCTGCAAAACGGTATTGATTAGATTTTAAATGCGCTGCCGTCCCTCTATCTACTACTCCTTCTAATAATGTCTTAGCTTTTTTGATAGTTGCTTTTGACACAATTCGTCTATTGACAACAGTAGGTGGAAACTTTTCTATCGTCTCGCCAAAGAGTTGTATTTCGCTGACAAGACTTGGCTTCATTAATAAGCCATCATTAGCCACCATATTGTAAAAGGAAAGTACTTGAAGGGGGGTAAGCATGGTTTCATAACCAATTGCCATCCAGGGTAATGTGGTACCACTCCAAAGATCTTCTTTGTTGTAAGCTTCTTTAATGTAAGGTTTTTCTTCTCCTTTTATCTCTATACCTGTTGGCAGGTGTAGATAAAAAGATTTTAGGCGATTGATAAATTGTTCTGCGGTTCGTTTATTCTTTCCATAGAAATAATTAACCAATTTAGCCATCCCTACATTAGAGGATATTTCGAAGGCACGACGGACAGATATAGTATCAGAAACAAAAGATTCTTTTCCAGAATCTACCAATGTTTCTTCATAAAACTCGTAGCGACCTGAGTCAATTTCAATGAGGTTATCTAATTCAATATGGCCATCTTCTAACAAAGCCATAATAGAGGCTAGCTTAAAAGTAGAGCCAGGTTCAAATAGAGTTCCTACCCCAAAATTAAATAGTTCTCCGTAGCCACCTCTGTCGTTTTGTTGTAAATTAGCAATAGCTTTTATCGCACCCGTTTTTACTTCCATCACTATCGCAGTCCCGTAGGCTGCATTATGATATTCGAGTGCATTGTACAAAGCATTATGGGTAACATCTTGTAAATTAATATCAAGAGTCGTAACAATATCTTTTCCTTTCTGGGGCTCAATTTGAGTTAAGTCTCCAACTGGAATCCAGTCTCCACCAGCCAGTCTATACATTAAACGTTTACCAGATTCTCCTTTCAGGTCATTGTTAAAATAGCCTTCTAGGCCAATGTTAATATTTCTACTAGTATCCACTCGCCCAATCGTTCGATGCGCAAGGGAATTAAAAGGTTTTTTTCTGCTGAATCTTTCTTCTGCTATCAAGCCTCCTTGATAGCGACCTAAACTAAGAATTGGAAATGTTTTAATGCGTTCTAACTCTGTAAAATCTACGGTGCTCTTGATTTTTAAATACTTATTACCTGTAGCGCGGCTGTCTTCCATTACTTGTTTCCAGCCACCCTCTGTACGAGATAAATTAATAGATGCTAGGCATCTAGCTAAAGAATCTACATTTTCTTCAAAAATTTCATCACTTACAATAGTAGGATCAAATCGTATGTCAAAGAACGGAAGTGCGGTGGCTAAAATACTGCCATCCGCAGCGAATATATTGCCCCTCTCTGCTTGGAGAGGTATTTCTTCAATTACTAACTTATCTCTCATCGTCTGCCACTTATCTCCTTCCCAAACCTGTATATATATGGCTTTCCAGATAACAACTAGGGCAAATAATAGAATCATAAATCCAACGATATAGACTCTAATTAATACCTCGTTTTTTATGTTAATTATCTTTGCCAAGTGTTAGTTTTCTCTGAGGTTTTCTAAAATCTCACTCCCAATGAGTTAAATGTAAAAATGAGTAAATGAATAAATTGGGAATACATCTTTGATAAAAAGCTCTTTCCAAGAACGGAATGCCCCATTTACTCATTTTATCATCTAATCATTTATTCATTAAAAACTCTAATCGACGATGATTTTTTTTGGTTGCTTGCCTTTATTGGTCAAGCCTTGTTCTGCTACCACTTTTTCTACTTCTGACTGTTTTGTATTGTACATCAAATCAGATTTCAAAGAAAGATAATGAAGTCTTAATTTCTGTACATCTTCTTGTAAAGTCTGAATGTCTCTAACCGTTTTCTCAGAATAATGCCGATTGGCGATATAAGCAGTGGCCAACAATCCTACAAAAAAGACAAAAGGTAAATTACTTAGCACCCATTTTGCACTTATAGTGCTTAAGGCGGTATAATTCTTTTTTTTCTTTGCCATATCTTCTTTAGTTTTTAGTTAGTAGTGTTTAATTTTTAGTTATCTGCTACTAAAAACTAAACACTAACAACTAAACACTTTCTTTCTCCACTACTCGCATTTTTGCACTGCGGGCTCTAGGGTTTCTTCTGATCTCTTCATCAGATGGAACTAGAGGTTTTCTAGTAATCTGCTGAAAGGGCTTCAGTATATTTCCATAAAAATCTTTTTTTGGAATCCCCTTAAAATTGCCCGACTTGAAAAAATGTTTGACCACTCGATCTTCTAAAGAGTGGTAACTTATGACGACTAAGCGACCGCCTGGTTTTAATATTTGTGCCGCTTCTTCTATAAATGTTTTCAAAGAATTGATCTCATCATTCACCTCAATACGCAATGCCTGAAAAATCTGCGATAAATAACGATTGCGATTACCTCTTATCAATGGTTCTAGCAAATGTAGAAATTGACCTGAAGTTTTAATGGCTCTATTTCGACGCTCTTCTACTATTTTCTGAGCAACCGTTTTTGCATTTCTAACTTCTCCATACTCACTCAACACTTGTTGCAATTCGGCTGGCGAATAGGTATTTAAAACATCAATAGCTGTTTTATCACTAGACTGGTTCATTCGCATATCAAGCAATGTATCTTGGCGAAAAGTAAAGCCTCTTGTCCCTTCATCAAATTGATGGGACGAGACACCCAAATCCGCTAAGATGCCATCTACTTCTTTATGCCCATATAGGCGAACAAATTGTCGTAAGTAACTATAGTTACTGTGAGCAAAAGAGAATCGCTTATCATCAGGCACATTTTTTTGTGCATCTGCATCCTGATCAAAACCTATTAAATGACCTTTGTCATTTAGGTGTTCTAATATCACTTTGGAATGTCCGCCACCACCAAAGGTGACATCGACGTATACTCCAGAAGGATTTATTTTTAATGCCGATATACTTTCAGAAAGTAATACTGGCACATGATAGTCGCTAAATTCCATATACTAGTTTTTAGTTTTTGGTTTTTAGTTTTTAGTTTAAGATGTTGACTTAGGTGTTGATTACGTCTGAGTCAACGTCTGAACTAAAAACTAAAAACTAATAACTAATAACTACTGATCCGATGTCCAACCTGTGCCAGGCTTGCTACTAACCTGCACTTCCACCTCCACCTTCTTATCCTCTTCTTTAGTCATTACCTGTTGAGCAAGACTAGAGAAATCTGTTGGTTCATTATTCAATTGCTCCTCGTATGCTTCCGCATCCCATACTTCCACTCGATCTTTATAAGCAAATAGTACTACCTCTTTTGTAATACCTGCATAGGCCATTAATTTCTTAGGAAATAATAGTCTTTCTGCGGAATCTGTAGATACCTCGGAGGCACCTCTATAAAAATACCGTACAAATGCACGGTTTTTTTCATCATAGACATTCAACTCATCAATATCTTTCGTAATTTTATTCCAAACTACTTCAGGATACAGCATCAAGCATTTCTCGAATCCTCGATTCACTACAAATTTGTAGTTTTCAGATTCCCCCAACTGCTTCAATAGTCCAGAAGGTATGCGTACACGCCCTTTTGAATCAATTTTGCAATCATATTCTCCTAGTAGTTGAGGCATCTCGTTTGATGAAAAATGGTTTAAGTTGTCTTATCTATAACCAAAAGTAGAGTTTTTTACCACTTCTTCCCACTTTTTACCACTTTTTTTTACAAAAAAGTTGGCTGTCCCCCTGTACCCCACCTTAATTTAGTATTTGTTTCATTAATTTGATTATATTTATTTATTATAAGCTTATAATACACCAATAGTTTATAAAATTTACTTGAATTTCATTAAATACTGATAATCAAACTACTATGAAATTAAATAAAACACATAATATTTTAACATTAATATGGCCACCTATCTATTCTATCCGTCTTATTACTACTATATGCTATCGGTATCGTATTTTCTTTCCAAAAACATAATGTTAAAGGTTTAATGTTTTGGAATAACTTTGTGTTACGGTGACTTCATTCACCAAATATTTAAGACGCTGAAACTGTACTCTTACCTAAAACCCAAAGTAGCCGCTATAAAACATATTTTTCAAAACTTTACGTACTTTGCAGCAGCTATGATAAAAAAACAATATGGAACCAATTTTTACAGCAATACCAGATAAATCCTATACTAGTTTAATGATCTTATTTTTTATTACGATAGGATTTATAGGGATGGCCTTTCTTATACAAGCTAATAAAATTTCAAAACTCAAAGGCCCCTATAAACAGGTTGGCTTTTTGATGTGTGGTTTATTGGCAATGATGTTTAGTGCGACTTTATTTTTGAGCACTTGGAATTCCTATCGCATTCAACCAATCAATTTATATGAAGACCATATAACTTGCTATCAAGGAAAGATTTCTTACAAGGAGATTATTCGAGCAGGTATATATACAGATCAACAACAATCCTTTGTCGACCCTAATATGGCTATTGGAAAGTCAAAAATGTTAGTATTGGAGCGTAGGAATAAGCAGGCAACTATCTTCTCGGAAGATTATTATGATATCAATGAGTTGGTGAGAAAAATACAGGATCAGATGGATAAATAGCTGTGAGCTAATTGCTTATTATTTAGGGCTTGGGATCATCGAAGTTACAAAGCATAGATATCAGGTTATGGTTCTTTATCTTGAGACTCGGCAACAAGTATGTTTACTATTTTTCTTTAGAGTTAGCGATTTTATTAGGTTTTTTTATAAAAAACCTAATAAAATCGCTAACTATTAAAAGCTACTGTTTGCCGAGTACCAAGATATATAGACATATCCTTATACACTACAAGGCAACACGTATATTGGGCAACTAAAAACTAATAATTTACTTAGAAAATGTCTTTTTAAGAATGCCTGTATAACTGTGTAATTCTATAGTATAAGTACCAATTGGAAATTGACTACAATCCAACTCATAGATACTATCTACAGGTAGTCCATTTACGGCTTCATTAAAGACGATCTTTCCTTTTGTATCTTTTACTACTATTTCATTCAAATTGACATTGATGCTCTCAAAATCAATATAGCAGTATTCTGATTCTTCATCAGAAAAAAAAGACCAATTATTTTCGGCTTGGATTCCCTTTGCAACTAGTTGGTTAACGGCAATAGGGCTAGATGGAGTGGAAGTTGTTTGGGCATTTGTAGAAATTAATGCCGCTAAAATCACTAAAAAACTTAAAACTAGTCTGTTCATCTTCAATTTTTCTTGATCTATACTAAATTTCTTTAGTTTGATCCTTTTCGTTAAATATTCTGTAGATTATACAATTCGCTTATACTGTAAAAGCTTTACTTCTAACTAGGAAATAACAACTCTATAAACTGTTATTTACTTCATTTATTATTATGTTGCAAAGCTTTTTTCTATATATCTAATTATATGCCAATATTTGACATATATTAGTATCTGGAAATAAAAGGGGGTAATAAAAAACTTAGCAAAATGATTGAACACAGAGGCACAGAGCACACAGAGTTTTATTATTCTCCGTGCGCTCTGTGCCTCCGTGTTCAATTATTATCTCCTAAAGAAAACTAAGACCAAAATAAGCTCGTCGAAATGACGGATTTATTATTTCGTCGTTACTTATTTTAAATGAATCAATTTTCGTAGTTTTTTATTTTTTAGCTGTAGTTCTAAAAAATAATCTCCCTCTTTATACTTACTTAAATCTAATTCATACAAAGTTAATGAAGACAGATCCTTTACATTATCACTAAATATAGTCTTACCTGATACATTTTTCACATGTACTTCTTCTAGTTCAACTTGTAATTCTTCAAAATCAATATAGTAGGTTTTTTCATGTCCTGATAAAAAGGACCAAGACTCTGTAAGGGTAGAAGGTTCATTAAGTGCTAGTAAATGGGTCATCGGATTGGGCTGTGCCGCTACAAAATAATGTCCAACAAGTAGTAATAATATAGTTACTAGTGGCTTGATGAATAAAGATCGTGTGTTGTTCAATGTGTTTGTCGTGTTCATGGGAATGTGTTTGTAAATAATAATTTTTTGGATATTGTGTAAGAATGGTTGATTATGGAAAATGTGGGATTTACCCTAATCTGTTATTCTTTTGGTTAGAGCAGAGAACAGAGAGCAGAGATGAGAGACAGATTTCGTTGATATACAACCAACTTAGTTACTTTTAAACGGAATCCATCTCTATTCTCTACTCTCGCTTCTCTGTTCTAATTTCTTTTAGCTGTTCGGACTAAAAGAGAAAGTAATTGATATTATATTTATTTTTAATTAATATTAAATAGTTTATCAATGACTTACATAAGGAAAGTGTGAGAAAGACTCAAAATATACCCATTCATTTAATAAAAAGTTAAATGCAATTCTCCGATTTCTTGTCACATATAATCTTTTTTGGCATAAGGTTTGCCTTAATAGAAGTGTCGATATAATGATCGGCGAGTTTTTAAAAGAGCTATACATACTAGAGAAAAAACACAAACAAAGATTACAAAACATCTCGTTAGCTCTTACCTTAATCCATACCTAAGTTTATTCTAAAATTCTTCAAAACAATTAATCTTCAAATGATTATTGCATGCATTTGAACGATTACTTTCCTGACATTTCTTCAAGATACATCCAACAAATTTATTGGGAGGATACTGCATTTGTATTATCCACAGATAACTAGTCTATACTATGAGTTTATATCGGTAGACCGAGCTGGCTTTTGCCCAGAGGCAAAAAGAGTGCTCAACTTCGCTGACGGTTGACGATCAACTGTTATACAATAAACTCTACTATTATCTAGTGTTTAAATAAATCTTTATACTCAAAGAGTAGAAGTCAGACCGCTTTGCTGTCAGATGTCAGATCGCTCTGCTGTCAGACTGCTAAATACTACTTGAATAGGACGCACTGTCAACGTCATAAATCTGACCTCTGACAATAAAATGGTCTGACCCTTGACTTCTGTTATTAGTAGATACATAAAAAAAGCCCCAAGTATCAGTTGAGGCTTATAAAGTTAACCAAATCTACTTTTAGGAAAAGCAGATAATAGTCTTTAAAGACAACTATTAGCTGCTCCCCTAAATGAAGCTTCTTTAAATAGAAGTAATAAGTTAAGTGAGATTATAGGTGTTGGCTGCTACTGTCATAAGTAGTCAGGCATTTCTTAATCACAATACAAATATAATTTAGTTTTTTTTAAATATCAACTGAATTATACCCAATTGAAACGTTTAAGTGACGATTCAATTTATAAAAAAATACATGTAAAATAACGTCAGTTGTTTTATATTAAGAATAAGTGAGATTATAATTTTTTGGTTATTTTGAAGTGAGGTTGATCGCCTCACTTTTTTGAATTCATTATCAGTATTTTTTACATTATAATCTATTGCTATACTTGTTCTATTTTAAAATATAATACGAATTTAGAATTTATTTTATCCAAAATATAAATCCTTATTTTTTGTCATTCTGTGACAGAAATCAAACACGAATCTTTAAAAATAAATGTGCTTTAGTTAACGATGAAAGCACTACATAAGAAAGAGAATTTACAATTTAATCCACATGAATAAAATGTTACTTACACATACTCCTTTTACAGGGGGCATCTACCCTACTGTACTATTTTATCTTATCCAACAATCCACATCTAAAATTTTCTCTTCTTAACAATTAGTTCTCTAATGTAATTAGCTTATCTGAGCCTATTTTGGGTTCTGACTAAGTACATTATAACAATAAGAAAACAAATAATCTATCGGAGGATTTTCCTCTTGACAGGGTAATATCCCTATCTCCAATAGACTATCGTCTACTATAATCACCAGCTTAACAAGCTATATGATACTGGAATAGTTATGTCTATTTCCTATACTCGAATATTAACTGAAGATCTATTTAAAATTGAATCTAACAAAGATTCAGTAATTATATTTAACCAAATTTATTTTTAACATGAAAAAAGCGAGTTTTACCAAAATCCAACGTAGGAATTGGATTACACAGGTAGGAAGGCTACGCTTCCTTATTTTATTTGCCTTCTTTATTGTTAGCGTACAAGTTGTAGTTGAAGCTCAAAGTTTTACAGGAACTACAACACATCCACTGAATTTTGACAGCGACAATAATTACACGACGAGTACTGATTCTATCCAACTTACTAAATGTGCCGGAGAGAAAATTGAATATACTGATGATAATTTTAATGCTCCAGGATTGTACTACGATAATACGGCTAGACAAGATACCTTTCAAATTTGTCCTCAAAGTAGATGGCACAGAGTAGTTGTTACTTTTGCTGAATTTGATCTAGCACCCAATGATTCTCTGCGTGTTTATCAAGGGAATGTAGCTGCATTAAATGCAGCAGGTCCATCTCCTTCTTTAGAATCTGCTGGCGGTCATGCTGTAAGTAGCGCCTTTGGTGGTTGGGTTGGAGCGGACTGTGATCCAGCTATTAATAATTCTGGATGTTTGACATTTATATTTGAAACGAATGGAGACAATTCTAAAGGGACTGGATGGAAAGCAGAAATTACTTGTGATGAAAATCCTATACAAATAACTGCACCTAATATTAAAAGCGTTAAATTAGATTGTCCAGCACCTACAGCAGATCAATTAAATTGGGCAAAAGGATGGATTGATTTTCCTTATCCAACACTCAAAAGTGATTGTAATATCACCAATGATCCAGCGAATTTTATTTTAGTTATTAGAAATGCAAGTGGGATGGTTTGTCATAGAGCAGATCCATCAGGACCTGCTTTTGCAGATCCAACTTTACTATATGGTGCCGACTTTTCTATTGGTATTTATACAGCAGAATACAAATTAGCCAATGATACGGTAAAGACTACAGGACCCATTGTCTTCTCTGTCCAAGGACCATCGCTTACCTGTAATGATGAAATCAATGTACCTTTTGGATCTGCTTGTATGATTCAATTACAACCTGATGATATTTTAGAAAACACTTGCGATCCTTCTGGAATTATGCAGTATAGCATTTCTATAATTCTTGGATCAGGGAAGAATAGAAAAGTATTAACTACGAGCATAGATACTTTGGGAACTACTACAATGACAGGTAGCGGATCTTTTATTGATGTAGCTGCCAATCATCCAATTATTACAAAAGAATTGATCGAAGAAGCAGGTCTTTCAGTTTGTGGAGGCCAAGCAGAAGTAACGATTGAAAGAGTATATTATCAATACATAGATGATCTAGATGCATATGTTGCCTGTAATAGTGGCATACAAAAAGACAAATGTTCCTCTATTATTAACTTTAGTGATTTTACCGCCCCTATTGTTAATTTAGTTTCAGATATAGACACCCTAGTTGCCTGTAATCAACTAGAAGTAGATTCCTTAATTAATTACTTCATTATTGATAATTGTGATAAAGATGCAACCGTAACTTTTGATGTAGAATTTGAAGAAAATGATGGGTGTTTTAGTAGGAATGGAGATTCTGGAGTAACGAATGCAAAAGTAACATTCATCGCAACTGACCAATGTGGTAATACGAGTAGAACTGTGGACAATATCGTGTTTATTCGACCAACAATTGATATCTCTCCTGATATTTTCGTTATTCCAAATTCTATACAACGACAATGTGATGAAAGTGATGCATCCTCTCAAAATACGCTTCCTGGTGTAAAGATTGGATTTATCAAAAATGGTGATTTCATAGTAACAGATACAATGCAATTAAGTGAAACAGAATACATCTGTGGATATATCTTAATCAAAGATGTTCAAGAAATACCTCAGGTAGAATGTAGTAGAAAACAAATATCTACTTGGTCTGCTATTGATTGGTGTGATTCAGGTACAGGGCCTACAGTACTAGGCACTCAGTTCATAGAATATATAGATACAATTGCTCCAACTTTTACTGGTGTTGGTGGAGAGCCTATTGAGATCGAACTGGGGCATTTTGAATGTACTTTTAATGGCACTGATTTTACGCCGCCTCTAGCTATTGATAACTGTAGCCTACCAGCGGTTAGATTAGATTCCATCTTTCTTATAGAAGATAGTGTAAGATGGGGAGTACCTAGAGAAGATTTCGCAAGGTTAACTTGTAACACCTACGAATTAAGATGGATTGCAGAAGATGCTTGCCCTACGAATATCAAAACAGATACATTACTTCAGCTAGTAACTATTAGAGATATAACAAGACCTTCTGTAGTTACTACCGATGAATTAATTGTCTCTGTTCCAAATGATTGGGGTGCAATTATAAATATAAACGATGTAGATGAAGGAAGTTTCGATGCATGTGGCATTAGCTTAAGAGAAATCAGAAGAGATGATGAGCCAGAAGGTTGGGGACAAACGGTAACAATCAACTGTACAGATGTAGGCACTATTGTAAGAGTACATTTACGGGTTACAGATTTAAAAGGAAATCAAAATACTGCTTGGATGAATATTAGAGCAGAAGATAGAATTCCTGCTGTTTGTAGTGACTTAGCACCTATCAGCCTAGAGTGTTCTCAAATGCAAGGAGGAGTAGATTTTGCACCTAGTACAGATACAAATAACGACGGTCAATTTGAAGAAAGTGAATGGGTTACTTTAAGTGGGGACTTACTAATACAATTCCAAGAACAATTTGGTTTATTCGACTGTAGCGACAATTTAAGTTGCACTAAGTTAACTGGTCCAGGAAATGCGGAAGAAGAATATCAATTAATTAGTTTACAATGTGGACAATTAGAGATTAGACGAAGATTCCGCTTGATAGATAATGGCATCCACGCAGGTAATTTTGGCAATAACAACGGCTACGCCTTTCAAGAAATCCATGTAGCCTCTGAAAGCGATTGGAAAGTAACTTTACCAGCCGACGTTATCGGTTCTTGTAACGATGATATTACTAAAGTAACCGCTCCACTTTTTGAAAGTAATGGCTGTGATGCCATCGCTTGGGAAGTAGAAGACCGAGTGTTCAATGTTCCAGGAGATGCTTGTATGAAAATAGAACGAACCTACCATATTATCAATTGGTGTCAATTTTCTGCTGGTGATCCTCCTGTAAATATGCCAAGAATAGAAGCACCTAACGGAAATGTAATTGAGCCAAGAATGGTGGTCTCTAATAGTACTATTAATCCTAATCTGGGTTACTTTACTTATATTCAAATACTGAAAATAGAAGATAATGAAGCTCCTGTAGTAACAGTTATCAATCCAGAAGATCCATGTATTAATGGTGTAGAGTTTGATGCGATTCCTTTCGGAGAAGAAGATAACACTCCAGGTACTGCACCATTTGAATGTGATGAGAATAAAACTTGGTCTGCTACTGCTACAGATTGTTCTACGACAGAATCTATGACTTGGATTGGTCGATTATATGATGAGTCTGGTACTTTAGTGAAAGAAGTAAATACTAATACATTGACTTTTGCAGTAAGCAATAAACAGAACTACTTTGCAGAATTTTGGGCCTTTGATGGATGTGGAAACTCTGGTGGAGCTGTTGGAGATACGATACAGTTTTGGGATTGTAAAGCACCTACTGCCTACTTCCTAAATGGTGTAGCATTAAGTTTAGCATCCAATGGAACTGTAGATTTCTGGGCAACAGATGTGGATAGAGGAAGTTTCGATAATTGTACTGACCAATCAGAATTAGAATTCTATATTTTAGATCCTTTATCTGATACGCCCGCACCTACTACCTTTGAAGAAGTGATTAAATTACCTCAGGTAATTACCTATGATTGTATTCGAGTAGGTAATCAATCCATTACAGTTTATGTAGTTGATACCGAAGGAAATTATGATTTTGCAACGACTTCTATTAGCATACAAGATAATGCTAAAATCTGTGAAGGCTTACTTGAAGAGCCAAAAGAGTCAAGTTTAATCGCTGGCTCTGTACAAACGGTGGCTGGTAAAATGGTAGAAGACGTTACAATAACAGTAAATGAAGGTATGAAATCTCTACAGACAGGATCGGATGGTACTTTCCAATTTGCATTAGTTAATGGAGATAATTATACACTCATACCAGAAAAAAATAGCGATGTCTTAAACGGCATATCTACTTTCGATTTGGTATTAATCAATAAGCATATATTAGGTATCGCTACACTTGATAGCCCTTACAAGTATATCGCAGCGGATATTAATCAATCAGGTACTATTACTGCTTTTGACATGGTACAACTGCGTCGATTAATATTGAACATTTCTACAGAGTTTCCAAACAGTGAAAGCTGGAGATTTATAGATGCCTCTTTTGAATTTAGCGAAAACCCTTTATCAGATAATTTCAATGAATTTAGAAGTGTCAATAATTTGAACAAGGATATGATGTACAATGACTTCATCGCAATTAAAGTTGGTGATGTCAACGAATCTGCAATACCGAATAGCTTAGCGACTTCAACTGGTCGAAATAGCAAAAAGACTTTATCACTACAGATCGAAGATAAATATGTAACTGAAGGCGAAAGAATCGCTATTGATATTACTGCTACAGACATAGACCAGATTCAAGGATACCAATTTTCAATGAATCACAATGGTTTAGAATTAATGAATATTGAAGATGGTCTAGCCACGGCTAACAACTTCAACACAAATTGGAGACACACGATTACTACTAGCTGGAATAAAACGAATCAGAAAAATCACAGTTCAACCTTGTTCACGCTGAATTGTGTAGCGACTACATCAGGTCAACTTAGCGATTTATTGAGTATTAGCTCGGATATAACTGTTAAGGAAGCTTATGATGAAACAGGTGACATCATGGATATTGCCCTTCAATTCACTAATAACGCAGGACTAGGATTTGAATTAAGCCAAAATGCTCCGAATCCTTTTAGAGGAGAAACAGTTATTGGTTTTACCTTACCGAGTGCAAGTACTGCTATACTAAAAGTATTAGATGCGCAAGGCAAGGTATTAAAGTCCATTGATGGCATGTATCAAAAAGGATACAACACGATCACTTTAAACGCAAAGGAGCTCAGAACAACGGGAGTATTATTTTACAGACTAGAAGCTATTGATCAAGTAGCAACTAAGAAGATGTTAATCATCGAGTAATATAATCACATTTAATAGAAGTCAGAGGTCAGATCGTCAACTACGTTGGACTGTCAGAGGTCAGACTTATGATGTTGACTACATCACGTAGTCAACGTCATGAGTCTGACTTCTGACAGCGCAGCGATCTGACTTCTGACAGCGAAGCGGTCTGATCGCAAAGCGATCTGATTTCTATCGAAGACTTACACATTCTTTAAAATTACACATTCTTCAAAACTTACACACCAATTCTTTAGGTAGGGACAATTTTTTAAATCCCACTTTATAAAAATTGTCCCTACTAAAAGAATTAATTACACCCAAGAGAAAATTGATAAATCATTTTTTTCTTATCCCTAACGAATCAGATTGAAACAATTTTAATCTTCAGAATAACCTAAAATTAGACAACAGTTCTTGATAATCATTAATCTCAACTTACACACAATTTCAGGAAACAGTTAGTGGTGAAAAATCACCACTTTCTGTTTACCTTTTTCTTTTTAGAAAATCGACAAGTATACCATTATAAACCTTTATCCAATAGTTTAAAGACATATACTTAAATCGGTTTTCGGTGGTCTCCTCTTTTAATTAAGGGGAGACTTCTTTGTTTTAAATTAAAATGTAAA
>CAYOBX010000046.1:0-19437 GCA_964402245.1 uncultured Saprospiraceae bacterium
CTGTTCTATATCAAAATAAAGAAAATGCAAATTTTAAAAACCCATTATCATCCAGAAATAAAGACTTTAGAAAATAAATCTGTTTTCACAAGACTAGCCACTAGAAGTATAGCCATTCAAGGGAATAGTATTCTGTTAATGTATACGCAGAGATATGAAGATTATAGTTTGCCTGGCGGAGGTTTAGAGGAGGAGGAAGATAAAATTGAAGGAATGATCCGAGAACTTAGTGAAGAAACTGGTGCCAAAGATATTACCAATATACAAGCCTTTGGCATATACGAAGAGTACCGACCCTGGTATAAGTCAGACTATGATATTCAGCATATGATTTCTTATTGCTATACTTGCGAAGTTAACAAAGAATTGGGTAGTTCTAATCTAGAAGCCTACGAAATAAAAAACGGCATGAAAGCTATATGGGTAAACATTCATGAAGCCATACAACATAATAAAAAGACCATGGCTACTAGCGAAAAAAAAGGAATGTCTATTGAACGAGAAACTTTTTTATTACAACTTATAGCTGACAGTTTAAAAGATAATCCGAAATAGCCACAGCCATACTGGACCTGTTTTTCACTTGTTCTCTCTTAGAATATTTTCGGAAACAACATCGGAACACGATCCATATATTCCTTAAAACTAAGACGGCGCTCCAGCATTCTTTTTTCCTTCATAGGTATAGAAATAAACAAAAATAAAGACATCATAGTGACGACACCTGCAATAGTATATAGCGGTGCTCCGAAGGCCAACCCAATAATAAATAAGCCTACCCAAAATAGAATCTCTCCCAGATAATTAGGATTCCGAGAGCGAGCCCATAATCCAGTATCTAATAATTTTTCTGTTTTATTTTCCTTAGATCTAAATGCCGCCAATTGGTTGTCGGCAAAAAGTTCAAACAATGTGCCGATGATGCTGACGGCAACACCCAGGTATAAAATGCCGGAGGATTGCAATTGGTTTTGGAAAATATAGAATATCGGCCACATCCCTACAAATACCATAAATGTAGGAAACGCATGAATACCAAAAAAATTAACTAAGGGATATAGTTTACCATTATCCTTAGCTAATTTTACATACCTCCAATCTTCGTGATGAAATCCAGGCCATGATCTTGCCCAATTTAAAGTCAATCTCCAAGACCAAAAACTAATAACAAAAAATACAGCATAATGATGATAACTAATATGTTTGCTATGTATAATCGCCCATAAGACAACGAAGAAAAAAGGAATAACACTCCAGTAGGCATCATAGACAGAACTATTCTTTTTTAGAATAGAAAATAAAAAACAAACAACAGTCATCACTATATCGCTTATTAGAAATCGAATGACTTCATTGTCTATAGATAAGAGAGACCAAGTTATATATCCCGATAATCCTATTGCCAGATATATCAGTAATATTTGAAAAGTATGTGCTTTATTTTGTATCATATTGTGATGCTTTGGTAATGATCTATGTTTAGCAATCTGTTTTTGAATAGGTCTTCTTTTAAAAGTTCTTTATGACTTGGAGAAAATTTGATCCGAGCAAGTTTGTTTACTAAACCCTTGGCATGTTTGTCTTCATCATGCGTTGCGATAATATGTTTGGGCCGCAGTGTATGGATAAGGTTTTTAACAGCAGACAAACCTGGTGACACTGTCCCCCCAAGAAAAAAGGGCAGCTTATAATGATTGAATGGTGTAAAAGCCAATTTTATTGGAGATATATTTTTGAGATACTTGGACCATGCTTCAGGTTCTGAATAGCCATGTGTTGCCAATAATATACTTTCTGATCCATTCTCTAGTACAATAGCATCATATATAGGATCTATTTTTCGCTGGCTCGGTAAATAATGTAATTTTATTTGATTACCGATTGTATTATCAGAAGCCTCTTCTAATGTCCATACCCTAGCATCAGGAAGCAGCTTCTTGACTTTCTTTTCTATGGAAGATGGTACGATTAGTTTTTTCGGCTGTAATTCTATTAAGGTTTCTGGATGATAATGGTCAGGATATTTTTGAGTAATAATAACAAGATCATAATCTGGCACATCGGCTACGGAGATAGGCGGTGTCCGATGCCATTGTGTATTAAACCATGAAAAGAAATCTATTTCTACCCCTTTGAGCCAAGGATCTATAAGAAAGGATTTTCCTGCAAAATTTATATACCAGGAATTATCCATATTAAGACGCTGTATTTTCATTTAATGATGAGATTAGTTTTATCAGCAGTTCCCTATTTTTTTATTATAGATTGGATAGCGAAACCACTTTCTAGTTCTAATTTTACAAAATAAGCACCTGCTGGCAAATGCTTAATATTGAATTCAAGATCCATTGGTCCAGAAAATATTTGACCACTATAAGTTTGTATTTCTTGACTCAGGTGATTGATTATTTTAAGCTGATACGCTCCATTGAAGTCATTATTCCATTGAATAGTAAGCAGTCCATCCGTTGGATTAGGAGATAACTTAAATGAAATTGGAGCAGTAATATTTTCTAAGATTGATGTCGATACATTATTAGCGCCAAGTTTCGCCACAAATGCTTCCTTATCTTCGCTTCCTCTAATTGGGTAAGAGCCACTTAGATAAAGAATATCCTCCATCTTATTAAAGCGCCAGGAATAAGGATATGGAAATCCATTTAAATTGGAAAATATTTTAGTAACATCTAGGATGTTACTTTCCAAATCCATTCGAATGGCATTTATGTCAAATTGTTCATCTACAATTAGCGTTGTCAATACAATATTTCCTTGGGCATCATATTGCGCCATGGGTAATTCGACATATTGATTGGGGGTTCCGCCCAATTGATGCGCAAAGAAAGTGGAAAGTTTGATGAGCGATCCATCTTGCGTATTGATTCTGGCAACATAGGCTTTCGAGGTAACCGTGTTAAATAAAGTATTTCGAAAGAGTAGTATTCCGCTGAGGAGCAACTCGGTTCCATCCGCATTCATATCCATTTTTAATACCCGCGGAAGCGATGCAGCTGGGTCTAAAACTAAAAAATTGGTATATAGTAGTTCACCATTAGTATCTAACTTAGAAATTACTACGGTATCGGACCTTAATAATTCCTGACCTTTCGTGTGACCTGCCGTAAAAATTTCATCCTTATCATTTACCGCTATTAAAAATCTATTTCCTAAATAATATTCCGCATTTTCTAAGCGTGTAGCAAAACGCACATTTAAATCGGTATCACAGGCAAAGATATGAGGCGTAGCTTCGTCCTCAGATGAATTGTCATCTCTACCCCAAGTAGCCCCCACGATACCATAGCTACTTGCAACACTTTCTGTAAGCCCATATCCAAATAGAAAGGTCGAAGGATCAAATTCAATACTTGCCGAACCTATCTCTGCCGGATCAAGGATGTTCCGTTCTTTATCATACTTTACAAAAGTGATTCGATCCTGCTCATTAATAAAAGCCATATAGCCATCTTCTGTTTTTACTAAATGGTTTAATTCAGGGTCTTTATCAGTAGAATTCCAAAGAGAAATATCGTTAGTCGTAATTAAATCTCCAGTAGAATTACCAGTCGTGGCATCTAAAAATTCAAAGCCCCAGGTCTGCTGATCCTCTACTGTTGTACTAATTAATTTATGGGCAAGTAATACTTGCTCATCAAAAGTAGCTAATGGATATACGCCTAAATAATCTTCTGTGTTATTATAATCAAAGGCCGTCTGCGTCCAATCCACTTCAATTTGAGCGGGTAGGATTAATGAGGAAAGGCAAATTAAAATTATTAGGTAAAATTTATATTGCATGGCTTAAAGTTTTTATATGCCTTAAAAAAAAATGACGCATTTTTCTTCAAAATGTCCGTAACGTAAAGATAAAAAAGATTGTATGAATTAGAATAGAAAACGACTATATCTAAGCTACTGTTTGCCGATTGCTAGAACCTATATGCTATATATTATAAATACTTGGTACTTATCTAGTTTAGCAATTCCCATTTTGGGGGTTAGCTTTATCCAGTGACGGGAAGTCACTGGATAGTGAGGCTATCAAGAGCCTTTAAAATGGGAACTGCTGAGTCTAGTTAGTTAATTAATACCAATTTAAAATGCCGAACTGCCGATTGCATCTGAACAGTAAAAAAATAGATGCCTGATGGTAGCCGTTGCTGGTTATTATCCTTTCCATTCCAATAAAATTCTAAAGATTGGTTATTAGAAAAGCTAGGCCGAAAGTTTTTGACTACTCGCCCATCCCTATCGTAAATGGTAAACCTTAATTGATCATTTGGGATAGCTTGCGTTAAGGAATCAGGCGACAGGGGTCAGGAGTCAGAACATTCTGGGTATTTGAAGGGGAAATCACTTTGAATCGAAGTCAAAACAGTTCTCTATTCACGAAATTTCACCTGACCCCTGACTCCTCGTTCCTGACCCTTAGCTAGTTAATTAATGTATCATTCCTTACCTTTGTAAAAAAAAAACATGAAATTAAACCTATTGTCTTGTGATGCTCAGAGACCAGATAAAAGAGCAATCGCCAAATGTATCACAGAGATTTCTTCAAACATAGATTTGTCTCTAGCAAACGAACTTACGGGTATACTCTTAGAAGGAGATATGGTAGAGATAGAGGTTGCACAGAAAAATTCTAGTTCTGCTTCTAGAGCATTGCGTAAATTAGGCATCGACTATGAGATAGTTGAATAAACTACAAAAATGAAGTTGGTTTCTAAGAGTTTTGGTTTGTAGCCAAAATAAAAAAGGGCTAATCTTAAAAAGACTAGCCCTCCAATAGAAAGAATTATACTTAAATTTTTAAGAAGTAAAGCAACTATCTTGCTTTACTTTCTGGATCTAATTTTGAAGCTACTTCCCTTCCCCATTCTCCACTATTGGCAACTCAATTGCTGCCTCAATAGGTTTAGCTTCCTCTCCTTGTACATTTCCCAAATACTGCGGTAAATCCATACCCGCCATATTAAAGAGATCATTCAAAGGAGGTACGGATTTATACAAACCAGAGACAAATTTGGAAGTAGAATTACCCTCTCCTTCTTGATTGCCGCCTTCCCATACCGTAACCTTATCAATCTTAATATTCTTAATCGCTTCTACTTGCTTCTCAACTAACACTTCTAATTTATCAGCAATTAACATTAAGACCGCATCCTTAGAATTTCCACCAGTAGCTTGTACAATTTTTTCAAAACCTTGCGCTTGCTTATTCAAAATTTCGTACATACCTTTTGCTTCTGCTTCCTTCTTTAAGAAGATGGCATCCGCTTCCCCTTGCGCTAAGGCTCTAATTTGCTCTGCTTCTGCTTGTGCTTCAATTACTAATTTTTGCTTAGCAATTTCTGCTTGTACAATGGCATCGGCTTGTCGGGTGGCCATCTCTTTTTTAGCTCTCGCTTCTTCCGCAACCTGCTCGGCAAGGTAAGCTTCTTCTAAAGCTTTTGCTGCTTGAATTTTTTCCGTAGCCGTTGCCAGTTTTAAAAATTCTGCTTCCTTCTGCCGACGCTCTGCATTAGATTCTGCAATTTTGATTTTTGCGGTGTTTTCTCCATCAATCGCTTCTGCCGTTGCTTCTGCTTCCCCTACTTTTCCACTTGCCTCTGCGGAGGATACAGAAATCGTTTGATCTCTTCTAGCATTTGCCTGACCAATCGCACCATCTCTATCTTTCTGCGCAACATTCATCTTTGCATCATTAATCGCTTTAGCAGCTGCCTCTTGTCCTAAGGCATGAATATAACCAGACTCATCTTGTATATCTGTTACGTTGACATTGATTAAGGTTAAACCAATCTTTCTTAATTCTGCGCCTACATTAGTAGATACATTCGCTAAGAATTTATCTCTATCTACATTGATTTCTTCAATATCCATTGTCGCAATCACCAATCGCATTTGACCGACAATAATATTATAAGCTAAACCTCGTATTCCATTCTGATCAATGCCTAATAAACGCTCGGCTGCATTCTGCATCGCACCCTCTTCGTTAGAAATACCCACCGTAAATTGGGAAGGTACATCTACCCGAATATTTTGCTTACTTAAAGCTCCTTTCAAATCTACGTCAATAGAAATTGGAATTAAATCTAAGTACTGGTAATCTTGAATCACTGGCCATACAAATGCTGCTCCACCATGAATACATTTGGCAGAACCTTGACCTGTGCGACCATATATAACAAGTACTTTGTCAGAGGGACATCGTTTATACCTTGTGATAAACCAAAGTCCCATTAGAATAAATAGCCCCAATAGGGCAATAAAAACAAATGCTCCAACTTGTCCCATGTTTAACGTTTTTAGTGGTTAGAAAATATTTTTTTAGAGGAGAGAGCAGAGAAGTTAGAGGAGAGAGCAATTTCGTTTTCAGTTGATGAAGGTTCATCGTTTTTTAAACGAATTCTATCTCTATTCTCTGCTCTCTGTTCTCGCATCTCTCAAGTTATCTGTGTAACTACCAACAATCGATTATCCAATACCTCTACTACTTTAATAAAAGCGCCCGTTGGTATAGCCTCAGTTTCTTCGGTGATAGCATCCACTTCTTTTAGTGAACCTGATATATTGATATGTACTTTTCCTTGTCCTTTATCTTTTGCTGGAATTCGTAGATATACTTCTCCTGTCTGGAATAGCGCATCATTTATATCTATATTCCCGTCTTGACTTAATTTTGAAAATTGCCACATTAAAACCCCAACTAATACCATTGCTAAACTACCTGAAATACTGGAAGCTATTAGGGTCGTCATTAAATTGGCTCCCGCATTAATGGATAAGACACCTGTCCATCCAAAAAAAGTAAAAAAGGCAATAATGCTTCTAGTAGAAAAAACTGCAAAATCAGCATCTAAGGAATAGTCTGCATCCATATCTATATCTCCCGATATTTCCATATCGGCATCGGCATCAATCCCTATCAAGCTAAAGATAAATTGAATACAGAATAATACACTAAAGACAATCGAAATTCCCCAAAAGATCTGCTGGATGCCACTAAGCGCACTCCACCAGTCACTAAAAGTTAGTAGTAACATGATTTTAAGTTTTTGATTAGCGGGTGAATAAACATTCTCAATAGTATTGAGTATTATAAACAACTCTTATTCTAAAGATAACCAGAATAAAAGGTTATTTGCCTATTCTATCGACTAATTCGGATGAAATATCGTCTAACAGAGTAGAGTGCTTATGGTATTACTTAATTGAGGCAAGACTTCTTTTTTAAACCACTTATTTTTTGCCATCCAAATATTATTTCTTGGAGAGGGATGTGGGAGCACAAAATAGGTCGGTAAGTATTCTTGGTATGCTTGGACAGTAGCAGTGAGTGTTCTTTTGGCTTGTTTTTTTAAGTAATAATCTTGGGCATATTTTCCAATTAATAAAATAAGTTCCACATTTTTTAATTGAGCTAATAAAGGTTGGTGCCACAAAGGCGCACATTCTTTTCTTGGCGGCAAGTCACCACTCTTCCCTTTTCCTGGATAACAAAATCCCATTGGAATAATAGCAATCTTTGTTGGATCATAAAAAACTTCCTCTGTTATGCCCATCCAAGCTCTCAAATTCTCCCCACTTTTATCATCCCACGGAACCCCTGTTCTATGGACAATAGAACCAGGTGCTTGACCTATGATTACAATTTTGCTATTGGCATGAGCGGCAACTATTGGTCTTGCCCCTAATAATAAATCGGCAGCGCAGACTTGGCAGTTTCTTATTTCTTGGAGCAGCTTGTCCATTGTTTGTTTTGTATTGAACGCAGAGCAGGCTGACCGAGAACTTAAATCTTGACAGACTTGGAAAATCTCCAAGATTTACAAAGTCTTGGTTTTCAACAAAAGGAGACTTCCCAAATTTACAAATTTTGTAAGTCCATAAATTTTCGATCAGCCTGAGAGGTGCAGTGATGCTGAGCCATATTTGTTCTCTGCATCTCCGCACCTCTGCGTTCAATAATTCAGCAAATTACTTATCTCTAAGCGTAGGATATTTAATCCCTAACTGCTCTAAATAAGAACCATACTTTTTATCATCATAATAAAAAGGCTCGAGTTGTGGTCGAAACTCTTCATCTATTTCTTTATTTAAATAAATAGCAGGACTATCACTTTCTGTAATCATTGGTTTATATTCCTGCTTCATCCCTTGTTCCTCTTTGAAATACTTCCAAGCATTCTTCACCAATTCTGGTTTTAATAATAAATCCAAAATAGTCATTGCTTCTACTCTTGCACCAGCAACCACCCCTTTATGCGCAATAGGGGTGGCCATCGCAATCGCATTAGACCAATGGTGTCCTTGTAGCCCAGGTATATTAGAAGGGAAACGCATTGTGACCGTTGGCAATTTCCAAGAAATATCTCCAATATCATCAGAGCCTCCACTAACGAATCGTTTTGTTGGTAAACGAATCGTATCTAGTTTTACAGCAAGGCCCATAGAATCCCTAGGAGATTGTACTTCATTTTGCACTGCTTTGGCTAATACTTGATCTGCATCACTCCATGTCGGCAAACCTACCTCTTTAATATTTTCATACATGGTTTCTGCGACTACCTGATTAAAGTGCCGAGGCCATGCAGAGCCTAAAATTTTTCTAGACATTTTGGTATTCGTCATTAGTGCAGCCCCTTCTGCAATTTTATTTGCTCGATCATATACTTCCATAATTTTTGGATAAGTAACATGTCTGAAATAATACCAAATTGATGCTTTAGATGGAACGACATTGGGTTGATCTCCACCATTTTTAATGACTGAATGAGATCGATGTAAAGGGTCTAAATGTTCCCGCTGATATTGCCAACCAATGTTCATCAATTCTACAGCATCCGCTGCACTACGACCTCTCCAAGGAGAACCTGCTGCATGTGCTGCTTCTCCTTCAAATTCATATTCTACAGAGATTAGTCCAGTACCTCTTGCTTGTCCATAAGAAACAGATAAATTGCTACTGACGTGTGTAAAAATAGAAATGTCCACATCATCAAAATACCCATCTCTAGTATAAAATGCTTTCGTTCCTACTAGTTCTTCAGCAACTCCCGGCCATACCACCAAAGTACCAGAAATACCTTCTCGTTCCATGATTTCTTTTACAGTTAACACCGCAATAATATTCAAAGGCGAGCCAGAGTTATGTCCTTCTCCATGTCCAGGAGCACCTTCCACAATAGGATCGTGATACGCAACGCCTGGTTTTTGAGAAGCTTTTGGTATACAATCCAAATCACTACCCAATGCAATGACCGGTTTTCCACTGCCCCAAGTAGCCCACCAAGCAGTAGGGATTCCAGAAATTCCATGTTCTACTTTAAAGCCATTTTCTTGGAGAATATCTGTCAAGTATTTGGAGGTTTCTTTCTCTTGAAATCCCAATTCAGAGAAGCTAAATACTTTGTCTACCATGACTTGCGCCATTTTTCCTTTAGTCAAAATCTTATCAGATGCTTCTTTTTTTAATGCGTTTATCTTTTTTTCGCTGTATTTTTGATTTTGTGCAGCGATTGTGCCTATGAAGAGTAGGCAACTGACAATGGTTAGGATTAAGTTTTTCATCTTATTGTTTTAGTCTGAATTTATTCGATATATAACGAAGGTAAGGAATAACATGAATATTAACGCATACTTAGCATAAATAGGAGAGATACTTGTAGATTTAAAACATTGAGTGTGTTATAGCCGTTTCATAGGTAAGTTAATCGTTAAGGAACATTAAATAAGTAAATGCTCCATTTTAAATTACTTAGTTTACAAATTCCTAATCGTATTTATTTTGAAAACACAATTTATATATAGCTTCTTTTTATTATTTCCTTTTTGTTTAAATGGGCAAATACTACCGCCCCGTCCTGCCACTGCTTTGAATAAAGTCATCTTATATCAAGATAGTAGTTTCTTCGATCATTCTTCTGTTGTTTATGAAGAGGGCGCTTTGTTTAGTGTTCTAGGAGAGTCCAGATTTGAACACGAAGATGCTGCACAAAATCAAAAATTCAAATGGTATTACGTACGCACACCAGACCAGAAAAAAGGTTGGATTTTTGGAGATGGAATTGCGGTCATTCAGCCAGAAGATGAAATAGAAGGTATTCTTAATAATTATCATTTAAAAGAAATCCAGTACGATAATAATAATGAAAAATTAACGGCTTGGATTGCTACTATCGAAGGGAGGGATAATCTGTATGAGGAGGATCATTTGAATCCGCTATATAAAGAACAATATTTAGTATTAACCAGCCCTTTAAAAAAATCAATTCATATCCAATTGTCAGGAGTCAGTGCAATGGGAAGTAATAAATTGAAGCAATTACGCTTCACAGATATTAATGGAGATGATATTTCAGAAGTTATTTTGGTGAGAAATAGTACGGATAATAATAATCCATTGGAGAGTAGAACCATTGGTATTTATAGTTTCCAAGCAGGTACGATTGTCAAAGTTTTTGAGGAGCGAATGACTTTAAATTATAAAGATAACCAACCCTCTCCTGCGTTGTTTAAGATCGTCGACATTGGAGACCACACCATTAGAATAGCTTATGTAGATTATATGGCTTGTAAAGATTATAGTTTGGCCTTATCTACAAACGAAGTTTCGAAGACTCAAGAACGTTGTATGGAGTATGTGACTTATACTTATGTGTGGGAGGAGCAAGCTCAAAAATTTCAACCGCTTTATGAAGAAAGCAGAACTTATTTGGAAGGCTTGTTAAAAGATGCTAAAGGGTATGCATTAAGAAGAGAGCCTAGTTTTTTAGGAGAAGTAGTAGAGCAATTATCTGTTAATGCACCCTTGACCATCATTAAACATTATGAAAAAATAATTAAACGGAAAGATAAAAAAGTAGTAATTCCTTATTTATATGTAAAGACTGCTAAGGATAATTATGGCTATCTACATGCAGATAAAGTGCAATTTATTAAAAGTGAACATGCTTCTTTGTTGCATCAATTCTATCAAGATCCACCTTTGTTAAAAGAGGACTGGACATCTAATAATTCGTTTTTGTTTTTCAAGAAAGATTTGGATCAGGTGGTTACTGGGAGTAAATAATTAGTTGATCCATTAATTCTGATTAAGCTTAGTCTCATTTGGTGCGGAAAAAATAATACGCGCTAACAACCCCTAATCCATCTGCTACTACATCATATACATCCATATTCCTGCCGGGTATAAATTGTTGTAAAATTTCCGTTCCTACTCCTCCTATCATAGCCCATAATAACCATTCTATTTTTTGGCTTGCTTTTTTATAATGCTTTAAAATAGCGTAGGCTAAAAAAAAGAAAATGGCAAAATGCGCTACTTTGTCCAAGTAATTGCCTACGATTTTTCCATTGCCAGGTGTAAGGGTCACTACTAATACAACAATAATACTTAGATATAATTGGTTTTTAGAATTCATTTTAGTTAAAGTAAATTATTTACACTTCAGTGAAGTATATTTATCCATTCCACAGCGGGCACTATCCAATCTTCTAAAGGTTGATATAAAAACCCATGTCCAAGATTTGTTTCCAAAACGATCTCTTTAAAAGTTTTTACTTGCTTAGAATTTGCAACAATAGCCTCACAGCTATTGCCAAATTCATCCGACTTTTCATAAATCGACAAAATATGTCCTTGTAAATTAATGTCAAAATTTTCTAATACCCAATCATTACAATTCCCCATAAGGATAAAGTTGAGGTCAGAATTTCCTAATTCCGTAGAAACAAGCATCGCAATTAATGAGCCTTTTGAAGCACCTAATACCGTAATGTTTTCAGGAGCAATTCCTGATTGAATTAGGGTGTTTATTTCTTGAACAATTTTATGAGCATAAATGATTACATCCGTATTTTCTTTACGGGCATCACTCTTTACAATCAATCCTTCTTGTTCTAATGTGTTTAGAATTTTGGTATATTGATATAGGCCATATTTTTCACTTACAGCATTTATGCCTTGGTCTTCAATTATTCTTCCATGTAGATAGAATAGATACTTAGTATCTTTTTTATTTGCAGGTTTTGAATTAATACACTGCATACTCAAAAAAAGAAGTAAGCATAGAAACATTGGTTTTATTAATATTTTCATCTTCTGAATCTTGTAGTTCAAGTAAAGTGTTTAAAACATAGATGGTTTTCGTTTTTTATAAACGAAAACCATCTATGTTCTTTCTACCCTAAATCAATGTTCAATATTTACTCTTACTTAATCATTCGAATCTTCATAGCAATATCTTCCTCTGGCCGATCTCTCCCATCTTTCTTTACTTCTACAATTTTATCAATAACCTCCAAGCCAGAAATCACTTGACCGAATACGGTATATTCATTATCTAAAAATGGCGCACCGCCAACATTTTTATAAGTAGCTCTTTGCTCCTTTGTATAGTGCATATCTTTTTGAGCTTCAATTCGATTGATAACATTTTCATCCAAAGGTTTCCCATGGACAATGTAAAATTGTGATCCAGAAGACTCTTTCATCGGGTTCATTTGATCGCCCAATCTAGCTGCAGCTAAAGCACCTTTTACATGCACCAAATTAGAAGTTTCTATTTCCGCAGGAATCTGATAACCTGGACCACCGTTTCCTAAAGGTTGCCCTGATTTAGCGTCTTTAGACTTAGGATCTCCACCTTGTACCATAAACCCGTCTATTACTCGATGGAACAATAAACCATCAAAATATTTTTCATCCACTAATTTGGAAAAATTATCTCTATGCAAAGGAGTATCTTCCGATAACACCGCTATCATAATTCCAAAAGGCGTTTCGATTTCCACCAAACATTCTTCTGGTGCATCTATTACAATCTGTTGTTTCTTATCTCTATGCTTAGATCCTTTCTTTGCCCGCAAGATAACCGTGTAATTCCCAGATGATCTGTATCTATGAGCAGGAGACACTTCTTTAGATTTTGTACCATCTCCAAAGTCCCATTCATATTCTTCTGCTTCTTTAGATTCATTAACAAATTCAATTTTTGAAGGTGCTGTTCGATCTTCTCCTTGTATTGCAAAGTCAGCAATAGGTCGAGCACAAGACATTAAACAAGCAAGCATTAGTAATACTAATAAGTTTTTAATCTGCATTTTTTCTTAAAATTTCATGTGAGGAGAGGCTTTCTAGCGAAAGCCCGACGAAATAGTTGAACACAGAGGCACGGAGCACACAGCCTTAGAATTATAATCCGTGTGCTCTATGTCTTTGTGTTCTATATTTTAGTAACGAAATATTTTACTGCATTCGTACTTTCATTTTTACATCTTTAATAGGACGATCCTTTGCATCAACAGGCACAAGTGAAATTTTATCAATAATATCTAAGCCTTCAACAACTTCTCCAAACACCGTATATTCTTGATCCAAATCAGGGCGACCACCTAGTTCTGCGTATACTGCCCTTTGAGCATCAGAATATTTTATTTTTTTAAAATTCTCTAAAGCAGTTATTTGTACTTCTGTAACAGGTGCCCCTTCTACAATATAAAATTGAGAACCAGAAGACTTTTTCTCTGGATTTCCAGCACCAGTTCTAGCAGCAGCCAAAGAGCCTTTAAAGTGAGGAGAACCAATTTCTGCATCTATTAAATAGCCTGGACCACCTGCACCTAGCATCGTACCTGGCGCTGCATTACGAGATTCAGGATCTCCACCTTGTAACATAAATCCGTCTATTACTCGATGAAATAATAAATCATCATAAAAGCCTTCATTTGCTAGTTTGATAAAATTTTCTTTGTGTTTAGGGGTTTCATCGTATAATAATACTTTCATATTACCATATTCCGTTTCAATTATTGCATAAGAGTTACTATCTCCAGCACAGTTAGCCAATAAGAAGCAAAGGCTTAAACCCATTAATAGACCATATAGATTCTTCATAAGATTAAAATATTTTTGATAATATTAGTTGTAAATTATAAGTATTGATTTTTTTTTAATTTTAGCTAAAAGCAGGAAATAAAGTATAGTATATTTGACTGTGTTTGTAATTGTTTCAAACAAAATAATACCTATATTCTGTTATTAACGTTTACTTAATACCATTATTGAGCTATTAAACGTCTTCTATAGGTGTGTGTTTCCATTTTTTTACTTGGAAGTTATTTAAAAATATAATTGATTTATTTGCAAGTCATTGATCGCTAATGACTTCGTCTTTTTGAATTTACGTAGCTACGGCTACAAAAATTAAAAAAGACTCTGTCCTAGCAATGAAGCACTTACAACTAATTTCAATCTATATTCTTAAACAACTTCTTGACAATCAATTAATGAAATTATTTATTCAATTTATACTAGCATTTTTAGTAAGTGTGCCTATGTGGGGGCAAGTTGCTACAGAAGCGGCCCCAACAACAGATACGACTGTAACAAAATATCCACCCGTCGCTAATTCCCTTTTATGGGCAATTACGGGCAAAGAATTAACAGATACCTCTTATTTATATGGCACGATCCATATGATTGGAAAAGAGGATTATTTTCTGACAGAGCAAACAAAGAAAGCATTTAAGGAAAGTAATAAGATCGTATTCGAAATTAATATGGAGAATATGAATGATATGATGTCTCAGTTTGGCTTATTGATGAAAGCATTTATGAACGATGGACAAACTTTAAAGGATTTCTTAAATGAAGAAGAATATACAGAAGTAAAAGCTCACTTTGAAAAGAAAGGCATTACTTCTTTCCTTTGGAATATGATGGAGCGTATTAAGCCGATGTTTTTATCTATGTTTGCTTCTACGGATTTGTCTGGCGGTAATCCTATGGCATCTGGCGATATTGTAAGCTACGAAATGGAGTTTATGGAAATGGCAAAAGAACAAGAAAAACCGATGGGTGGCTTAGAAACTGCGGAGTACCAAATCAGTGTATTTGATAGCATCCCGTATGATGCACAAGCTCAGATGTTGCTACAAAGTATTCGAGTAGAAGTAGATACTACTGCCGCTGCTATTGATGAGTTAGAAGTTTTAGCTAAACTATATAAAGATCAAGATATTAATGGGATGATTACCATGTTTGCAGAAGACACAGAAGGCATCGGAAAATATGAAGAATTTTTATTATTAAATAGAAATAGAAACTGGATTCCAGTAATGGAAGGCATGATGGGTCAACAAGCTACTTTCTTTGGAGTAGGTGCTGGTCATTTAGCCGGAGAAGAAGGAGTTATTAATTTATTAAGAAAAGAAGGCTATACGCTTACGCCTTTAAAAGATAAAACCGTTTTGCAGCGACTTTAATATTTATTGGAAGTATTTTTATGAAAAATGGGGTTTGATTAGTATCTACTAATCAAACCCCGTTTTTTGTTATTAAACCAATAAGGATTATTGTTGTTTAGTTAATTCTACACAACTCAGAGAGGTGTGTTATTTTTACAGTTAAAATCTGTAAGAAGTTTTAAGCAGGTAGCTGTCTGGTCACAGATTTTTACTCCTATATTCGGCAACAAGTATGTTTAATATATTACTTCATTGGGAGCGATTTTGTTAGGTTTTTTTATAAAAAAACCTAACAAAATCGCTCCCAATGAAAAACTATTCAAAGCTACTGCTTGCCCGGTTATCAGAAGCTATCAATAAATATCATCCAATACAAACCCTTAATAATATAATACGCTAATGAAGTCATTATTTACGACGATAGCTTCTTTCTTATTTTGCTTAAGCCTTATGGCACAAGAGCCATTAAGTCTAGCGCACGCTATAGAAATAGGTTTGACCAACAATTTTCAGTTAGAAATTGCCAAGCGTAATTTAGAACTAGCAGAAAATAATAATACTTGGTCTGCTGCTGGAAGAGGACCTAGACTCGATGCTTCCTTGAACTTGCAGAATGGTTATTTGAATTCTAAAGCAGCAGGTTTTTTACAAGAACAATCTGTTCTAAATACAGGTATAACGCCTGCTATTGATGGTACTTGGTTAATCTATGATGGCAATAGAGCAAAAATTGCGAAACAACAACTAGAGCAATTAGCAGGACAAGGTCAATTAAATGTGGATGCAGCGATAGAAAATACGGTCCAATCTATAATCTTAGCCTACTATCAAGCATTAATTCAAGAGGAGCAACTAACTACCTTGCAAGAGGTATTAGACTTATCTAGAGATAGAATCAATTACCAAGAAGTTCGAAAAGAATTTGGGCAAGCAGGTAGTTTTGATATACTACAAACAACAGATGCTTACCTTAGTGATTCTACGAATATATTAGTGCAAGAAAATAATGTGGCTACCACTTATAGAAATCTAAATCTAGCGATGGGAGAAGAGGATATGTTCAAAACTTATAACTTAACAGAAGATTTAAATTTCTCCCCTAGCACATTTGATTTCGAAGCCTTACAAATAGAAATGCATGCTAATAATAAAGATTTGCAGAATCTAATGGTAGCAAGAGAATTGGCTAGTATGAATACTAGATTGCAAGAGACCGCAAAGCGTCCGACACTTAGTTTAGGAGCAGGTTTAAGTTATACCCTCAGTGGTTCCTCAGGGGATGGTATTATCCTTACTGGAGACATAAGAGTACCATTAGACTTAGGCGGTTCAACTAAAAATTTCAACATTTATTTAGGGGCTACTGCTACCTATAATTTATATGATGGAGGAACCAGAAAACGAAATATCGAAAATGCGAGTGTAGAGGAAATGATTGCACAGATGAACATCCAAGATTTTCAACGGAATTTAAATTCTCAGCTCCAAAACACGCTAGCGAATTACAACAATCAAGTACGTTTAGTGCAACTAACTGAAAACTTAATTGAAAATGCTCGTAATAACTTAGCGATAAGCCAAGAACGTTTTGATGGGGGATTGATTTCTTCCTTTGATTACAGAGCCATTCAACTAGCATTCGTCAATGCCTCACAAGCAAAATTAAATGCCCTCTATAATCTAAAAACGACCGAGACTGAGTTGATGCGACTGACTGGTCAGTTGGTAGGTAGTAAGGAATAGGTAAAAAGTAATAGGTAAAAAGTAATAGGTAATAGGGCCATACTAGCTCCAACGGAGCGACATCCTGTAACCCATGACGCAGTCATGGGGATGCATCCTATGACGAAGTCATAAGAAAATCAACACAAAGGGAACTAAATAGAAAAAACAGTGGTTCTAACAAGAAACACCGTAGCAATACCCCTTAAAAAAAGGCAAAACAGCTACATTAATCTATTTAATTCCCTATTATGGTACTTACAGCTAACACAATGAAAGATAAGTACATCATTTTTGAAGAGGAATTTTATCCTTTATCAAATGCGTTGTATAATTTTGCGTACTCATTTACTCTAAATGATGCAGATGCTGCAGATTTGGTACAGGAGGCTTATTTAAAAGCATTCAATTCGATAGCTACGTACGAAGTTGGTACCAATCCAAAAGCATGGTTGTTTACGATTTTAAGAAATACTTTTATCAATAAGTATAGAAAAGCGAAGAAACAACCGAATAAAGTTGATTTTGATGATGTCTTGAATGTACAAGATGCCAGTTATGATTTGAGAACTGAATTGTTTGATAACATGATGGGAGATGAAGTAACGAATGCGGTTAATTCTTTACCAATGGAGTATAGAACAGTGATTCTATTATGCGATTTAGAGGATTTTAAGTATGACGAAATTGCAGAAATCACTGGTATTCCAATTGGAACCGTTCGATCTAGATTATTCCGTGGTCGAAATATGTTGAAGCAATTATTGAAAGGATATGCGGAGTCTAAAGGATTTGAGGACAAGCGATAATAAAAAATAGAACAGAGAGTAGAGCGAGAACAGAGATGAAATCCATTTAAAAACGAAAAAACTTCGTTACATGTAAACGGATTCATTTCTGCTCTCTACTCTAGCTTCTCTATTCTAACTAAAGATAAAGTCATTAAATTATATTGTTCACTTACTCTTTTAAGAGCAAAAATTAAACCTCGTTTTTTGGTCAAAATCAATCCAAGAGTCGAGACTTTTTCTAGTCAAAAAGAAATGAAATTTTCAATAACATCCATATCGAGTCTTTGTACTTTACCCTGTATAGGCAATAGCCTAACGCCCACCTGGCGTTTCTGTACAGGTACAGGTACGAGTACATGGACTATTGAATTTAGTAGACTAATTGCTTAAACGAGTACCAAACCTAGTTCAATGGAAAAATTACGTCAGGAAAATTATCGTCTATTAATGAAGAAGGTCAATATGTACCTTGATAATGAACTGAGTAAAGAAGAGGAAAGAGCCTTACTTCAAGAGATCAAACAAAATCCAACCTATTACGAGTTATTACATAAAGAAAAATCCTTTAAAGAATTTTTGAAAAGTCGCCTACAACGCCGCCAAGTGTCCCCCACCTTAATTCAATCCATTAAAAATAAAATTAATACAAATCAGTTTTAGAATAAGAGCAGAGAGTAGAGAGCAGAGAATAGAGACCGATACGTCTTTAAATTAAACGATAATTTTTAATTTAAATATAAATCCGTCTCTGCTCTCGCTTCTCTACTCTCTATTCTAATATACCTTTTATGGAAGATTGGCAATTAGATTTTGAGTGGCTAAAGATACGTCACCTAGTAAAAGATACTTTTAATAAAGAAACTTTACCTGACTTGAATGCAATTCTATTATTAATAGGCATTCAAGAGTCTGGACAAATTCGAGCAACTTATACCAAGGAAGAAAAACAAGACTTAATGCATGTAGCTGTTTGCACCTTATTGAGTACAGACGGATACTATGAATTTCAAGGTTTAGATCATGATGGCTGGCCGCATTTTATAGTGATTAAACCCATACCTGTAGAAGGGGTGAAGGCGCAAGAATTGTTATTAAAAGAAAAGACTATTATCTATTTTAGAGAACAAGGCTTGACGGGGGAACAGGATAATTAATGCAGCTCAAGCTTATAATTAAACAGTTTTCAATAACAGTTTTTTAATAAGAACAATTTGTCCAAAGTGGTAATAACTATGTTCTATTGTAGAAATAATATTTCGGTAATAATTTCCATACTTTTCTTCTATAAAAGGTGCCCATAGTTTTTCATCGGGCATCTGTTCTACGAGTGTCGCAAACCTTTCTGCATTGTCCCATATGTTATTAATAAGGGCCTGCCAATCTTCTTGAGATTCAATAGATGGCATATCAAAACTGTATTTATCTTTAATATCAAGTGGCCCACCTTCTAAAACTTTTATTAAACCTGTTGTATAGTAGTTGAGATGAAAAGCTAGTGCAGCAATACTATTTAAGGAATCTATTTTGGTGGTGGCCTGTTGCCATGTTAAATCTGATAATTGCTCTTTTAAATTGGTATTGGCAATCCATTTATCATTTAAATATACTCCTCTAAATTGATTAGCTATTTGTGCGCTTAGGTTCATCTTTTAATTTTAGTTATTTTAGT
>CAYOBX010000047.1:0-19386 GCA_964402245.1 uncultured Saprospiraceae bacterium
TGGAAAGGAGAGACAAGAGGAAAATGGTTAGATCGTTTTTTAAAAAATGCTCACCAATTTGATTTTCCTGTACATACCCCTTATGAAGATTTGACCAAAGCACAGCAGCAACTATTATGGAAAGGTAATAAACATTTTAAAGGCATTAATAAGTTCTTTGAAGAGCTAGAGGCTAAACTATATAAGATACAAAACAGGGTAACTTTAGCTAGATACAGAGGCAAGACGGATTGTAATGAATGTGATAGCGGTCGTTTACGAAAAGAGGCAACCTATGTAAAAATTAATGGAAAAGACATTACCGAATTAGTTAATATTCCGATAGATGAATTAGTCGTTCATTTTAAAAAATTAAAACTAGATAAAGCAGATACCACTATTGCCAAACGCTTAGTTTTAGAAATTACCAATCGACTAAACTTCATGATGAATGTTGGGTTAAATTATTTAACCTTGAATCGTTTATCTGCTACCTTAAGTGGCGGCGAAACACAGCGAATTAATTTGACTCGTACCCTTGGCAGTAATTTGACTAGCTCTATGTATATTTTAGATGAGCCTAGTGTTGGGCTGCATCCTAGAGATACGAATCGGCTAGTTACGGTTTTAAAAGAATTGCGAGATCTTGGAAATACAGTGATTGTAGTAGAGCATGAAGAAGACCTTATTAAGAATGCAGACTATTTAGTAGATATGGGACCAGAGGCGGGGATACATGGTGGCGAGGTCGTTTTTGCAGGCCCTTATGAGCAGATACATAATAAAGCTTCTAAGAGTTTGACGGCACAATATATGAGTGATCGTTTGCAGATTCCTACACCAAGTACTCGAAGAAAAATATATAGCAAGATCGTTTTAAAAGGAGCGAAGCAACATAATCTAAAAGGCGTTACTGTTGAATTTCCTTTAAATACATTGACCGTTGTAACTGGTGTTTCTGGCTCAGGAAAGACTACCCTAGTTAAGCAGATTCTTTATCCTGCACTCAAGAAACACTTTGAACTCCCCCACCCTACTGCACCTGGCAGACATGAAGCTTTAGAGGGAGATTTAGGATCTATCACTCAAATTGAAATGATTACGCAGAGTCCTATTGGACGTTCGTCTCGTTCCAATCCTGTTACTTATGTCAAGGCGTACGATGAGATTAGAAAGCTAATGAGCAAGCAACAAGCTTCTTTGATTAGAGGTTATAAACCTGGTCATTTTTCTTTTAATGTCGAAGGCGGTAGATGTGAGACTTGTAAAGGCGAAGGGGAACAGGTTGTGGAAATGCAATTCTTAGCGGATGTGCGTTTGGAGTGTGAAGAGTGTAAAGGGAGAAAATTTAGAAGTGAGGTCTTGGAGGTAGAATACAATGGAAAAAATATTTTTGACATACTCGAAATGAGTATTGAAGAATCTCTAGGTTTCTTTAGTGATATCAAAAGTATCATCAATAAATTACAGCCTTTATCTGATGTTGGTTTGGGTTATGTGAAGTTGGGACAGTCTTCTAGCACGCTATCGGGAGGAGAGGCTCAACGGGTAAAATTAGCTTCTTTCCTCGGCAAACAAAATAACAAAGGCCATATCTTTTTTATTTTTGATGAGCCTACGACTGGGCTGCATTTCCATGATATTCAAAAGTTATTGGATGCTTTAAATGCTTTGGTAGAAATTGGTCATACAGTCTTGGTAGTCGAGCATAATATGGAAGTTATCAAGTCTGCGGATTGGGTGATTGATTTGGGACCTGAAGGGGGAAAAGATGGTGGACATTTATTGTTTCAAGGACGGCCTGAAGGATTGGCAAAAGTGAAGAAATCTTATACTGGGCAGTTTTTGAAAGAAAAATTATAAGGGTTCTTTTTCTTATGACTCGGCAACAAGTATGTTTAGTAGATTTCTTTAGAGACAGCAATTTCATTAGGATTTTTTGTGAAAAATCCTAATGAAATTGCTGTCTCTAAAAAAGTATATCAAAGCTACTGCTTGCCGATTATTAAGATCTATAGTCAGTAAATAACTAATAATCATTTAGCACTCATGTGATACAATACATGCTGCCGAAGCGCATGTCCCTCCTCTATTTTTGGATGCCCAAACTCTCCTATTTTTTTCATTCCTATTTTTTGCATGACATTTTCTGAACGCTGGTTAATAGTTGCGGTAAAGGAATATATCTCTGACAATTTTAAATCTTCAAATCCGTATTTTAGGCAACGCGTTGCGCCTTCTGTGGCATATCCATTTCCCCATGCTTCTTTTTTTAGTCGCCAGCCTATTTCTGCACTGGGTGTAAAGTCTAATTCTTCTTGGGTGTTCCAGGCTAAGCCGATAAAGCCAATGAAGTCCCCATCTTTTAGGGTATCTACGGCATACCAGCAATGTCCAAATTCCTCGAATTCTTGCTCTATTCTTGCTAGTAAAGCTTTTGTTTGTTCTTTTGTTTGGGTACTGGGGAAGAATTCCATTACCGCTGGATCTGCGTTTAGGGCGGACATAGGAGCTAAGTCTGCTGGGGTCCATTTTCGGAAGCCTAGGCGTTGGGATTGGAATAGGTATTTCATTGTATTGGTGTTCTATAGCTGTGGCATCTACCATGACTGCGTCATGGCTTACTCTGTGTCTTCCCACGACTGCGTCATGGGTTACAGGATGTCGTCCCGTTGGGACTATAGGAAAGCCCTTAATTCTCTTCGAGAATTAAGGGCTTTTTTTGATGTTATTCAGAAGTCAGACAACTTTGCTATCTGACAGCTACTTGAATGAGCCGTTGTCAACGTCCTGAATCTGACCTCTGACTTCTGACTTCTGACTTCTACTGAATAGCAAGCTATTTCTTTAAAGCTATATCTAGCACTTCTTTCATCTTTTCTACGTAGTGAAATTTTAATCCTTTGATGTAGGCATCGTTGATTTCTTCTATATGTTTTTTGTTGACTTTGCAAAGGATAATTTCTTTGATGCCTGCCCTTTTAGCGGCTAGAATTTTTTCTTTGATACCTCCAACGGGTAACACTTTTCCACGAAGGGTAATCTCACCAGTCATCGCCAAATTTGGTTTTACTGGCTTTCCTGTTAGAACGGAAGTTAAAGCAGTAAGCATGGTAATACCTGCGGATGGACCATCCTTTGGTACGGCTCCTTCTGGTACATGAATATGAAAATCATGCTCTTCAAATAACTTCGGATCTAGACCTAATGCTTCTGAATTGGCTCGGATATAACTCAATGCCGTCTTTGCCGATTCTTTCATCACATTACCTAGATTACCTGTTAACTGCATCTGGCCTTTACCTTTGCTTTTGCTTGCTTCAATAAACAGTATATCACCTCCAACAGAAGTCCATGCAAGTCCCACAACTACCCCAGGTACTTTATCATTCTGATAAGCATCTCTAGAATATTTAATAGGGCCTAAAATATCTTTTAAATCACTTGGGTCTATTGCCACATCGTACGATTCCTCCATTGCTACTTTCTTTGCCGTATTCCGCATCACCCCTGCAATCTGTCGAGTCAAAGAACGACAGCCTGATTCTCTGGTATAATCTTGAATTAGCTTCGTAATGACCTTGGTACTTAGTTTAATATCCTTAGATTTTAAACCATGTTCTTTTCGTTGATCTGGAATTAAGTGCTTCTTGGCAATTTCTACTTTTTCTTCAATAGAATATCCACTAATTGGAATAATCTCCATCCGATCTCTTAAAGCAGGTTGGATGGTATTTAAGGAATTAGCCGTTGCTATAAATAAGACTTTTGACAAGTCGTATTCTAGATCCAAATAGTTATCGTGGAAGGTGCCATTTTGTTCAGGATCAAGCACTTCCAACAAGGCAGAAGAGGGATCCCCTCTAAAATCTTTTCCCACTTTATCTATTTCATCTAAAATAAAAACAGGATTAGAAGATTGTACTTTTTTCAAAGATTGAATAATCCTACCGGGCATTGCGCCTATATACGTTTTTCGATGTCCTCTAATTTCAGATTCATCATGTAAGCCTCCTAAAGACATACGTATGAACTTACGCTCTAATGCATTGGCGATAGACTTACCTAAAGATGTTTTACCAACACCTGGAGGGCCTACCAAACAAATAATCGGCGCTTTCATATCTCCCTTCAATTTCAAAACGGCCAAATGTTCTAAAATACGCTCTTTGACTTTTTCTAAACCAAAATGATCTTTATCTAATACTTTTTTTACCTTTTTTAAATCAAAGTTATCATCCGTAAATTCATTCCAAGGCAAATCCAATAGCAACTCCAAATAAGTCATTGTCACAGAAAATTCTGCCACTTGTGGATTGACTCGTTGTAATTTTTTGAATTCCTTATCAAAAGCAGCTTTGGCATCCTGTGACCATTTTTTCTTGGATGCTCGCTCTTTTAAAATTTTAAATTCTTCCTCTTGAGGATTCTCCCCTAGCTCATCCTGAATTGTTTTCAACTGCTGATTCAGAAAATAATCTTTTTGCTGCTTTTCTAAATCCGTTCTTACTTTAGATTCTATTTTATCCTTTAATTCTAGCAACTGTAGTTCATTATCCATCTGCTCTAAAATGACCTTGGCTTTTCGTGCTAAATCACTTATTTCTAAAATCTGTTGTTTGGTTGCTACATTAATTCCTAAGTTAGAGGTAATAAAATTCATTAAGAAACTACCGCTATTGATGTTTCTCAACATGACTACCGCCTCTGAGGGTATCTGTGTGGATAGCTCAATAATTTGCTGCGCTAAGTCTTTGATAGAAGAAATGATGGCATCAAATTCCATTTTATTCTTAGGCTCATTATCTTCTACAACTGTTATTTTGCCAATTAAAAAAGGAGAATCACTTAATAATTCATCTAAGCCAAACCGTTGTCGACCCTGCAAAATAGCAGTAATACTACCATCTGGCATTTTTAACAATTTCATAATTCTTGCTATTGTGCCAATAGCATATAAATCTTCCAAATTAGGATCTTCCGTTTTAGCATCTTTTTGGGATAGTACCGCAATCAGCTTCCCTTCTTCGTAAGCCTTATTAATAGCTTTTATAGATTTATCTCGCCCAACTGTTATAGGAATGACTATACCAGGGAAAAGTACCGTATTCTTTAAAGCCAAAATAGGCAGCGACGCAGGATATTCATCTTTACGATTCATAGCGTCTTCATCTACTGAAATAAAGGGTAAAAAATCTCCTTCTTTATCCAAGCCCGTCATCAAAATTTTCTTTTTAGCCATATTTATATCAATGGGTATTTTTTAAATCAATTTACTTGCTGCTACAACTTCTCTATTTCTTTTACAGTAATGACCAAATGTCATAATGACAGCAAGATACAAAACATCTAATTCTAATAAATTGGTCAAGTATTATGCCATAGCTAATTTAATGACAAAAGGGAAGTTTTCTTGCATTTGTAGAGAAAAATCGGCATTTCTATTACAGATACGAGACAAAAAGGCAGGTTGTTTGCATATATATTAATTAGTAGTCCATTTGGTTCTTCTTTGGGACTTTTATTTTAGAATAGAGAACAAAGATAAAACCATTTAAAACGACGAAATTTCGTTATATAGAAACGTATTTCATTAACCATTTCTATCAAAGTCTTACTTTTGCAGTTTTATAAATAAAAGATAGCCCAATTTTAAATATTAATATGAAAGATAATTTAGTATTAGGTGTAGATATTGGAGGTACTGGAATCAAAGGAGCTATAGTCGATGTAAAAAAAGGTAAATTGACCACAGAGCGATTTAGATTAGAAACACCACAGCCTTCTTCGCCTAAAAATGTAGCTGCTACTTTTAAAAAAATAGTGGACCATTTTAAATGGAAAGGTAAAATAGGAGTTGGCTTTCCTGCTGTGATTAAGAAAGGTGTCTCTCATACAGCATCTAATATCCATAAAGACTGGATCGGTACAGATGTAGATCAGTTATTAGAAAACGCTTCTAAATGTCCCGTTACTGTCCTTAATGATGCAGATGCTGCGGGTCTGGCAGAAATTACTTTTGGAGAAGGGAAAAACGTTAAAGGAACAGTGATCTTGATTACGATTGGAACAGGTATTGGCTCCGCTATCTTTTTGGATGGTCAACTATTGACTAATACAGAATTTGGACATATTTACCTTAAAGGTCATAAATCAGTAGCTGAAAAATATGCCTCTAATACTGCTAGAAAAGCAGAAAATTTAAGTTGGTCTGATTGGGGAAATCGTTTTGAAGATTATTTGAGCCATCTTCAATTTATTTTTAATCCAGATTTATTTATTTTAGGGGGAGGATCTAGCAAGAAATACGATAAATTCGAAGATTCTATACAAATCAAAACGCCTATTAAAACAGCAAAATTATTGAATGAGGCGGGGATTATTGGGGCAGCTGTTCGGGCCAATCAACTTTTGTAAATGATGAATGCAAAATGATGAATGATGAATGCATCACGTGATTCATCATTCATCATTTCTCATTCATCATTTAAATTATCATTCCAGCCGCTACCGTATTATTAGTTCCTTCATCTACTAAGACAAAGCTTCCAGTAATTCTATTAGTTCGGTAAGCATCTGTGAAGAGTGGTTTTGTCGTTCTTAAAGAAACTCTTGCAATATCATTCATTTTGACCTTTAGATCTTCTTGATTTCTATGCAAGGTGTTAATATCCAATGTATATCGAACTTTTTGAATAATACAACGAGCCTCTTGAGTGGTATGTCTGATCGTATATTTTCCTCTTGGTTGTTGCATTGGTTGATCGTCAAACCAACAAATCATTGCATCTATATCTTGAGATACTTCTGGCTTATTATTCGGTCGCACAATCATGTCTCCTCTACTCAAATCTAGATCATCTTCTAGCAACATCGTAACAGACATTGGCGGATGTGCTTCCTCTAATTCTCCGTCATACGTTTCAATCTTAGCAATTTTAGTGGTAAAACCTGACGGTAGTAATAACACTTCATCTCCTTTTTTAAAGATACCTCCTGCTATTCTACCAGCATATCCTCGATAGTCATGATATTCATCACTATATGGGCGAATAACATGCTGTACAGGATAACGACAATCTATAAAATTATGATCGCTACCAATATGTACATTTTCTAAATAATACATCAATGTCTGTCCTTCATACCAAGGCATCTTATCCGAACGATCTACTACGTTATCTCCTTTTAAAGCAGAAATTGGAATAAAATGAATATCCTTTACATCTAATTTATTAGAAAAATTAGAGAACTCATCTTTAATCGCTTCATACGCTTCTTCTCCATAATCCACTAAATCCATTTTATTGATACAAACAACAATATGTGGAATCTGCAGTAAGGAAGAAATAAATGCATGTCGACGGGTCTGCTCTAAAATACCATTTCTAGCATCTATTAAAATCAAAGCTACATTAGCAGTCGATGCACCCGTGACCATATTCCGAGTATATTGAATATGTCCTGGAGTATCCGCTATAATAAACTTACGCTTTGGTGTAGCAAAATATCTATACGCTACATCAATAGTAATCCCCTGCTCTCTTTCCGATTTCAACCCATCTGTCAGTAAGGCTAAGTTCACGTCTTCCTCTCCTCTTCGCTCACTGGTCGCTTTAATTTGTTCGTACTGATCTTCAAAGATAGATTTACTGTCATACAATAAACGCCCAATAAGCGTGCTCTTTCCATCATCTACACTTCCTGCTGTAGAGAAGCGCAATAGTTCTGTGTCTTGTTCTATCGTACCCATTAATTGGTTTTTTGCGTCAGAAGATGCTTGACCTTTATTACTCATGTTAAAGTTAGTCTTTAGTTATTGGTCTTTAGTCTTTAGTGGCATCGTGCCAAGTTAAACTAAATATTATAAAATACTTTTTTTTAATGCGTTCATTCTTTTCTGTAAAATACTAGTAACCAAAGACCAATTAAAAATATCCTTTCTTCTTACGGTCTTCCATAGATGTTTCGGAACGTTTATCATCTGTACGACCACCTCGCTCTGTCATTCTTGTAGTAGATACTTCTTGGATAATTTTCTCTAAAGTATCTGCCTCTGACTCCCAAACACCTGTACAAGTCATATCTCCAATCGTTCTACATCGAACCATTTTTTCAACAAGCTTCTCTGTAGATCGACGTTCAATAATTGGCGTATCTGCTAATAAAGTACCTTCTCTAGCAAAAACCTTTCGTTTGTGTGCAAAATATAGACTAGGTAATTCTACTTCTTCTAAAGCTAAATATTGCCAAACATCTAATTCTGTCCAATTACTAATCGGGAATATTCTGAAATGCTCTCCGTACTGTTTCTTTCCATTAAATAAATTCCACAACTCTGGACGTTGATTTTTGGGGTCCCATTGACCGAATTCATCTCTGTGAGAGAAAAAACGTTCTTTGGCTCTTGCTTTTTCTTCATCTCGTCTAGCCCCTCCTAAAGCTGCATCATATTTTCCTTTTTCTAATTCATCTAATAATACAGCAGTTTGTAAGCCATTTCGACTTGCATTCACTCCTTTTTCTTCTCGTACCATCCCTGAATCTATGGCAGTCTGAACATGTCCTACTACTAACTTTGCTCCTAATTTCTTAACCATATTATCTCTAAACTCAATGGTCTCTGGGAAATTATGGCCCGTATCCACATGTAGTAATGGAAAAGGAATTCGAGCAGGATAAAATGCTTTCATCGCAAGATGTACCATCAAAATAGAATCTTTTCCACCTGAAAACATTAATACAGGTTTCTCAAATTGCGCAGCAACTTCTCTTAGGATGTATATAGATTCTGCTTCTAGTTCTCTTAAATGACTTAATTGATAATTCATGCTATTTTACTTTGGTTAGCTCTTAGCTGTTAGCTTCAAGTGTTGAATGGGGCTAACAGCTAATTGCTAATTGCTAATTTCTTTTATGATATGTTGGTAAATTATATTTACGGATTCTTCTATACTTTGTCCATCTGTTTCCACTTCTATTTCTGGATGCGTTGGCGCTTCATAAGGGGCATCTATTCCTGTAAATCCTTTGATTTCTCCACTTCTGGCTTTTTTATATAAGCCTTTCACATCTCGTGCTTCGCATACTTCAAGTGGTGTATTAATATATACTTCGATAAAATCAGCCGCACCAATAATATCTTTCGCCTCTTTTCTAATGGCTATTGTTGGGCTAATAAAAGAATTAATGGTAATAATGCCTGTGTTTAAATATAACTTTGAAATTTCTGCTATCCTTCTAATATTCTCCTTTCGATCTTCTGGACTAAAACTCAAGTTGTTATTAATACCACTTCGGATGTTATCACCATCTAAGACCTGTGCAAAAAAGCCTTCATTATGCAGTTTTCTTTCTAAGGCCTGAGCAATTGTACTCTTGCCAGAACCTGATAGCCCAGTCAACCACAATGCTCTACTATGCTGTCCTAGGCGTTGCTCTCTATCACTACGTTGTAGTAGGCGATCAAAAATGGGATGAATATTCTCTTTCAATGATAATAAATTTGGTATGTATAAACTAATAAATAGTACGTAAAAAAAATTGGTATTGTTTATTATAAATTGAGACAATCTGTCTTATAAGGTCACAAAACTACAGATAGTTATAACTAAAAACGAGATTTTAATAATAGTTTTTACAGGAATAAAAGACCATATATATGAATAAGCCTTTTTTAATAAATGCCTAAATTGTAGGGTTCATTTCAAATAATAATAGATTATTAACAACTAGAAAGCGTAAAAAAAGCTATTTTTGGCAGGGAATTTTATCCCATTTATTTGTTCCATTAATGTAGTTGATAGCCATTTTCTTTAGAAAATTAGATTAGAAACTACCAAAACAATCAAAATCATGCGTTGGCAAAACAAAGAAAAAAGCCAAAATGTCGATGACCGTAGAGGTCAAACAATAAGTACTGGAGGGGGCATTGGTATAGGTGCTATTATTTTGGCCCTACTAGCTCTTTTATTAGGTGGCAATCCTTTGGCGGTCTTACAACAAGCCTCTCAACAATCTCAGACTACTCAAACTCAAGCGTCTGGGCCATACCAACCTAAAACTCAAGAAGAGGCAGCTTTATCAGAAGTGGTACAAGTTACTTTAAAAGAAACCGAAGATGTTTGGAATAAACTTTTTAGAGAACAATTAGGACGATCTTATCCAGAACCAACTATGGTGTTATTCTCAGGTAGAACAACTTCTGCTTGTGGTGCCGCAAGTTCCGCTACTGGCCCATTCTACTGCCCTGGTGATGAAGATCTGTATATAGATTTGAGTTTTTATAATGAAATGAAAACTAAATTCCGAGCAGCAGGGGATTTTGCAATTGCTTATATCGTGGCGCATGAGGTTGGACATCACGTACAGCATCAATTGGGTATTACCACAAAAGTAGAACAACAGAAAAGACGAACTAATAAAACAGAGGCCAATCAACTTTCTGTTCGACTAGAACTACAAGCTGATTTTCTAGCTGGAGTATGGACACATCATGCAGAGAAAATGAATCGAACAGAAACTGGTATAGGCATACTAGAAGAAGGAGATATTGAAGAGGCGATGAACTCTGCTGCCTCTGTAGGAGATGACCGAATACAAAAACAAGCTAGAGGATATGTTGTACCTGATTCTTTTACACATGGTACTTCTGAACAACGAATGCGTTGGTTTATGAAAGGCTTAAAGTCTGGTCAGGTATCTGATGGCGATACTTTTAGTATTCCATACAGTCAGTTGTAATTTTGGTATTTAGATCATATTGATTTTAAAAATCAACATGATCTTTAAAAAAGTCAACCTCATCCATAAAAAAAGCGGGTAGCAAATTAAAATTTGCTACCCGCTTTTTTTATGGATGGATGTTCTCTAACTATTATTTACGCCCTCGAATCATCTTTCTAGTAGCTTTAAAGTCAGCAGTAGACAATTGATAATACAATAAGCCTTCGGGTAAATTATCCGAATTGGTTATTTGAATACTATGCTTACCTTGTTGATATTCATTCGTCTTAGTGATAATATTTCTACCACTCGCATCAAAAACTTGTAATACAACCGTTCCTTGTTCTGCCAATTCAAAACCAATTGTCGTTTCATCCTGAAAAGGGTTTGGTGTATTTTGTAACAATTGCGTAACAGCACCATTTTCTCTTGTCAAGGATTCAAAATTCAAAGCTATGCCCATGCTATTAGTTGAAGCTTCATATGCTAGTGCAGGGGTAACACTAGCATCAAAAGTCAATGCATCACTTAGCGATACATCTTCTAATGCCTCGACAACCACCGTAAATAAGGTTTGATTTAAAGAAACTGCTTTATCACTACTCCAAACTGTTGTAACAGTTTGTTCATCCAACTGCGCAAAATTATTTTTATTGATGGCTAAAGCTCCTGCTTCTACATCAATAAAAGCTATACCAGCTAATTTCATTGTAAATTGGTATCCAATAATTTGATCGAAATTTTCGGCAGTAATCGGTACTTTTATGGAATGGCCTCTTTTTACAAATGCATCTTTGGTACTAAATTGCAATATTTTTTTACTTCTAGAGCTACTTTCTATTAAACCACCTGGAGTTGCCACACTCACATCTCCAATTTTCACTCCTAAAAAGTTAACGCCTGTTGCATCATTCGTTAAATTCTCAATCGTAATAGATTCTGAAAAAGCAAAGGGGTCAATTACAGCTTCTTCTGCATTTAAGAAACGCCAGCTTTCATTATTAGAAAAGTCATCACTGAGTCCTAGTATTAAACGCTGCAATTCTATTATATCAAACGTAGTAACCCTACCATCATTACTCGCATCCGCTGCTATCATCTGATAAGGACTATTAAAAATATCTACCCCTAAAATATGCCTTTTGATCAATACTAAATCGAAAGAAGTCACCCCATTCGATACATCAGAATTTTCTCTTGGCCTAATTTCATAAGTAGTATTAGTAGGTATGTTTAAAAATTCATACTGTCCTGCCGCATTAGTTCTTGTCGTAATTCCATTATTTAAAACAATTTCAAATGCTTCTAGTCCATTTCCTTCTTGATCGACAACAGTTCCTGTAATACTAGCCGTACAATTCTCTTTAGTAACTGTCAAGAATGTTGCAGTACTTGATAATATCGAACAACCTTCTGTTGTCGTAATACTCGTCAATGCATCTCCTATGCTATACACTAATGTACCATCATGTGAAATACCATATACTCGATTTATTCCAGATCCGGTACCTTCAAAATCAAAGCTATTCTCTAAAAGAACCTGTTCTATATTGTTATTCTCATCCGTTATTATATAAGAATAATTATCGCCCACTGGAATCATTAAATCATTCGTTAATGAAACCAAATCTGCTATACCATCATTTGAACATACCATCACTTCTGTTGTCGAATTAGCCGCAGTCACACTTGTCTCTTGGCATTCAAAAGCAGGTGTGCAATCCACTTTAGTAATTGTCAAGAATGATGTGGTACTTGATAATATCGAACAGCCTTCTGATGCTCTAATACTTGTCAAAGATGCTCCTACACTAAAAATCAATGTACCATCATGCGAAATGCCGTACACTCGATTAACGCCAAATCCTGATCCTTCAAAATTATAGCTTGCTTCTGCAAGAACCTCCTCTATATTGTTATTCTCATCCGTTATTATATAAGAATAATTCGCACCTGCTGGAATTGATAAATTATTAACTAATGGAATCACATCGGCTACTCCGTCATTCTCACATATGGTCATCGCTGTCACCAAATTCGTCGTTCCTACAGTCGTCTCTTGGCATTCAAAAGCAGGTGTGCAATCCACTTTAGTAACTGTCAAGAATGATGTGGTACTTGATAATATCGAACAGCCTTCTGATGCTGTAATGCTTGTCAAAGATGCTCCTACACTATAATTCAATGTACCATCATGCGAAATACCATACACTCGATTAACACCAAATCCTGATCCTTCAAAATTGTAGCTCGCTTCTACAAGTACCTCTTCTATATTGTTATTCTCATCCGTTATTATATAAGAATAATTCGCACCTGCTGGAATTGATAAATTATTAACTAATGGAATCACATCGGCTACTCCGTCATTCTCACATATGGTCATCGCTGTCACCAAATTCGTCGTTCCTACAGTCGTCTCTTGGCATTCAAAAGCAGGTGTGCAGTCTTCTTTTGTGACAGTCAAGAAAGTTTCTGCACTTGATAATATTGAACAACCTTCTGCTGTAATGCTTGTCAAGGGTGCTCCTACGCTATACATTAATGGACCGTCATGTGAAATCCCGTATACTCGATTGATCCCAAGTCCTGAGCCTTCAAAATCGTAGCTCCCTTCTAGCACAACTTGTTCTATATTATTATTTCCATCTGTTATTATATAAGCATAATTATCGCCTGCGGGAATCATTAAGGTATTCAATAATGGAATTACATCGGCTACCCCATCATTTTCACAGATGGTTACTTCCGTCCCCCAATTCGTTGTTGCTGCAATAGTCTCTTGGCATTCAAAGGCAGGTGTGCAGTCTTCTTTAGTAACTGTTAGAAAAATGTCTGTACTTGATAATATCGCACAACCATCTGCGGTAATACTTGTTAAGGCATCTCCTGTATTATAATTTAATGTACCATCATACGAAACTCCGTACACTCGATTAACCTCCAATCCTGAACCCTCAAAATCATAGCTATCTTCGAACACAACTTGTTCTATATTATTATTTCCATCCGTTATTATGTAAGCATAAGTGTCTCCTGCTGGAATCATTACCGTATTTAATAATGGAATTACATCGGCTACCCCATCATTTTCACATATGGTTACTTCCGTCCCCCAATTCGTTGTTGCTGCAATAGTCTCTTGGCATTCAAAGGCAGGTGTGCAGTCTTCTTTAGTAACTGTTAGAAAAATGTCTGTACTTGATAATATCGCACAACCATCTGCGGTAATACTTGTTAAGGCATCTCCTGTATTATAATTTAATGTACCATCATACGAAACTCCGTACACTCGATTAACCTCCAATCCTGAACCCTCAAAATCATAGCTATCTTCGAACACAACTTGTTCTATATTATTATTTCCATCCGTTATTATGTAAGCATAAGTGTCTCCTGCTGAAATCATTACCGTATTTAATAATGGAATTACATCGGCTACCCCATCATTTTCACAGATGGTTACTTCTGTTCCCCAATTGGTCGTAGCTGCAATGGTCTGTTGGCACTCCGACTCTGTAACAGGATCTTCTGTATTATCATTTCCACCTGCTGCTGCATCAAAATCTCCACTTACCCAATATTGACGAAAAGCTACACAATAAAAAACAACATGATCAAAATCATTGATACCAACTCCCGCAGGAACATCAAATGTAATCGCTCCGCTAAAGTGATTGATACCACCACCACTAGTAGCTCCAATATCTGCAATTTGTACAGAATTACTAGTAGAAAGAGGGTCATCTGATAAAAAGATTTGTACATCTGGTCCAAACTGTGTTGAATAGTCTTCCGATAGCCTAAGCTGGAGTGTTCCATCATCGAATTCTTCCAAGATGGCACTACCAGTTGCGGTATACCTGCCTCCTCGATCAAGAAGAGCAGTTCTAGTATTGACAATAGTTTGCGCACTAGCAAGCGTAATAAAGAAAGGAAATAATACGAACAGGGATAATAATAGTGGTCTCATTGTAATTTTTTTAACGCAATTTATGGTATTTTAAAACTCATAACCTCACAAAAGTATCACATAAAGAAAGTGATCCCTCATCTATTACTACGATGAGAATACTACAAAGGTGCAGACAAATGAAGCTTAACAAAATGGATATACTTCCCCGCTACATGGACAAAAAGAAGTTTTAGAAAAGAAGGGGAGGTCAAAAACTGAGTAAAACATACACTACTTGATTGATTTCTAAACATTTCCAATGTTGGCTGGATAGCCGTCTAAGTATTGTTCTAAATGCTTTTCAAATAAGCTTATTATCTTTTTTGTGTTCTCGCCAATTATACCTTTATTAATTCGCCAAAAATCTACTTGTCGCACAGGCATCACTGCTTTAGAAGAACTCGTCATAAATGCTTCTTTTGCAGCCATTGTTTCTTTGAGGGTCAGAGGCCTAACTTCTACCTTAAAATGATCTTTCGCTATTGCTAATACTTGCTTTCGAGTAATTCCTCTTAAAGCATCTCTATCAGGAGTGATAAGGGTATTATTATGATCAAATATAAAAAAATTAGATCGAGCGGATTCCGAAATATAGGTCCCATCGTGATATAATACATCCATGGCTTCTGCTTCTTTTATTTCATTAGCTATCTGGATAGGAACTAAGTAATTCGTTGTTTTGGTATAAGGCGTTTCTCTTGTGTATTGATAAGCCATCAACTTAATCCCATTCGTATAATAAGATGCTGGATAGGTAGGTAATTCAGAAACCAACATTAGGACATTCGGAGCGCCTGGTGAAAATCCATTACTAGAATATCCACCTGTTAAAATAACTTTGACCCCACATTTTTCTAGTTCATTAGCAGCTACTATTTCCTTGATCTTTGCTGTCAATTCTTCCCTAGAATAAGGAATCGTTAATCCTAGTTCATTCGCTGAATTTTGAAGACGATCTAAATGGTCTTCAATAAAAACAGGTTTTCCATTAAATACTCTAAAAAAATCAAATACCCCATAGCCTCTAGTTACTATTAAATCATCAATCCCTATGACTGCTGCTGCTCTTGGGACAATTTTTCCATTAATGCTGTAATATTTAATCATATGACTTTGAACTTAGAAATTACCAATAAGCAAAGTTAAGGAAAGAGGATGAAATAAATAGTCGAATAGGTATAAACTTAAAATGATGGTTGGACTGTTATGATGGGTAGCGTCACGTTGATCATCAAACAATCATGGCAACCTCAACCATCAATTATGGTTCAAATACTGCTGGTCCTTTTGCAATAACACCTCTATTCAATACTCGTTTTAGACGATAAGCTAACCAATACATTACTGGAATAACGACTAAAGTTAGAAAGGTAGAAAATATCAAGCCATAGATTACGGTCCAAGCCATTGGGCCCCACATAGCCGTATTATCACCACCAATAAAAATATGAGGATCTAATTCAGAAACGAGGGTAAAGAAATTAAAATTAAAGCCAATTGCTAATGGTACTAAACTAAGGATAGTCGTAATCGCTGTCAACAATACGGGGCGCAATCGGGTCGCTCCACCTTCAATGATACATTCTTTGACTGCCTCTTTGGTCATAAATAACATATCAGGTATACCTACTTCTTCTCGCTTTCGTTTTACGACCAAATTAATATAATCAATCAAAACAATGGCATTATTTACTACTATACCCGCAAGCGAAATGATCCCAATTCCAGTGAAGATTATATTTATATCTTTCCCTGAAAAAGTATATCCTAAAAATACGCCTATGGTACTAAACAAAATAGAAAGGATAATTATAAAGGGCGAATAAATAGAATTAAATTGGGCCACTATAATGATAAATATAGCAAAGATGGCTACTAAAAAAGCATTGCTTAAAAAGGCCATATCCTCCGCCTGTTGCTCTTGCTCTCCTGTAAAGTTCCAAGAAATTCCTTCAGGAAAAGGATACCCTTTCATCAACTCTTTTAGTTCTACGATTATCTCATTGGGATTATATCCATCTAAGACATTAGATACCAAAGAAATCATTCGTTCTTCATCTTTTCGTTTAATGTAATTATAGGAAGAGTTATAGGATACTTCTGCTAGAGCCGCTATAGGTACTTGACTAATTTTTCCATTAGGGCTACGAAAGGTAATGCGTTGATTTAAAATATTATCAATGTTATATCGGTACTTTTTATCTAGCCTGACAAAAATGGGATACTCCTCCTCCCCTACTTTAAATTGAGACACTTCTTTTCCGTAGACACTTGTTCTAATAGCATCTGCTACGGCAAAAGTGGATACCCCGTATCGACGTGCGGCGTCTCTGTTAATTTTTATCGCTACTTCTTGTTTCCCTAAACGAACATCTGGTTTTAATTCTTCTATCCCTGGTATCCCTTGTTTGTCTATAAAGGTTTTTATTTTTTCTGATTCAGCGGCTAATGCATTTACATCATCTCCTTGTAATTCTAAACTTAAAGGAGGTCCTGTTGGAGGGCCATCGTTGTTTTGATCTACTGTTATTTGTACACCGGGTATGCCTTTCACACTTTCTCTAATTTCTTCCATTACCTTTACAGTTGAAATATTTCCTCTTTGATTAGAAGGCACAAAAGCCACTGTTAGACGTGCTTTATGAGGGGAAGTTCCTGGCTCAGGCATATCGTTTGGGTCAGCTGTATTTTCTCCTATTTGAGCCAATACTGCTTCTACTATTCCTCTGTAAGGTTCTAGCACTCGATTAACTCTATGTTCTAATTCTTCCATCACTTCATTGGTCTCTTCTATGTCTTTGCCCATTGGTAATTCCACGAAAGCATTGACATATAATGGATCAGCTTCTGGAAAGAAAACAACTTTTGGTGTAAAAATACCTAGCAGAACAATTGCTCCAAACAATAGACCAATTGTACTTAAAAACACCAATACCGGTACTTTCAAAACCAAGCGTATAAAGCGATTATAAATTCTTTCTAAAAATGGTATTCCTCTTTTTTGGAAAATGAAAGACGCTGGACGTAAAAAAAAGTAATTTACTAAAGTAATAACAACTGCAAAACCCATCAAATTCCGCAACCAATCCATTCCTATAAGATGGCCTACAACTCCTATCAACAACATTATTAATGCTCCGAATAATACATTTTTCATTTTCCGTCTCCGTTCACCAATTTCTTCCGATCGTTCATCTACTTTTAAAAATCGAGAAGTAAAGACAGGATTAATTACTAAGGCAACAAATAAGGAAGAAGTCAATACGACAATTAAGGTAATAGGTAAATATTTTAAAAATTCACCCATAATTCCTGGCCAAAAAATCAAAGGAATAAAAGCTGCCAAAGTCGTTGCGGTAGATGCAATGATAGGTAAGGCTACTTCCCCAGTACCATATTTAGCTGCATCTCTTCCTGAGTATCCTTCTTGCTTATATCTGTAGATGTTTTCTACTACCACAATCGCATTATCTACCAACAAACCCAGCGCTAATATTAGCGCAAACAACACCATCATATTAATGGTCACTCCTGAAAGATTCAACCATAAAATTCCTGTAAGCATAGAAACAGGAATAGCCAAACCTACAAATAGTGCATTTCTTAATCCTAGAAAAAACAATAAAATCAATACTACTAAAATAACTCCCGATATAATACTGTTTTCTAAGTTAGAAACTTCCATACGAGTATAAGCAGAAGCATCATTAAACGTAGTTATGCTCAATTCATCAGAAAGCTCCGCTGTTTGTTCTGCCACCACCTCATTTATTTTATCTGCAGTTGTTAAAATGTTTTCTCCTGAACGTTTGACTACTTCTAATGCTATAACTGGTTCTCCATCTGCACGAGCATAACTTGTTCGATCTTTAAAACCATATTCTACATTGGCTATGTCTTTTAAATAAATGGCATTTTGATTTTCACTTTTGACAATAATGCTTCCGATTTCTAATGCATTTTCAAATTCTCCGATTACTCGAATAGATCGCCTGAAGCCATTTTGTAAGAGTTCCCCTCCAGACATAGTGACATTTTCAGATTTGATGGCGTTTTCAATATCTCCAAAACTTACTCTTAATGATTCCATTTTGGGTAAATCTACATTGACTTTTACTTCTCGATCTTGCGCGCCCAATAAATCTACTCGCTGAATTTCTTTAATGGATTCTAGTTCTTCTTGAATATGTTCTGCATAGCCTCTCAACTCATCTGCGCCAAAATCTCCAGATACATTGACCGTCATTACTGGCTTTTCTGATACATCAAACTTTTCAATAACTGGTTCTTGCGCTAAGTCATTCGGAAGTTCAGTTCTCGCTTTATCTACCGCCTCTTTTACACGATCATACGCATCGTCTGAAGTAACGCTAAAGTCAAAATCAATGATAATAATAGAAAAATCTTGCATGGAGCTAGACTTGACCACATCGATCCCTTTCAGGCCCATAATTTCTTTTTCCAAATGCCGTGTAATCAGATTTTCTATATCTGCCGCAGAATTACCAAAATAGGAACTGGTGATTATTACTTTAGGAAAGTTTACTTCTGGATATTGCTCCTTTGGCATATTCTGGTAGGAAGAATAGCCAAAAAATAAAATCATTACTGTCAATATAAATATACTGGTCGCATTATCAACCGCTAAGGTGGTTAGACCAAATTTTCTTAATTGTTCTTTCATACAGCAGGTTTGTGTAGTCGAAATGCCATGCTTATTAGCTAGG